>CAYNEU010000631.1:0-3854 GCA_964396275.1 uncultured archaeon
GATTTGGTCAATAGTCTTTAATTCATCTAGAAAATTAATAATCTCATTAACATATATCGCATAATTCCCCAAATCTTTTTCAAAGAACGTCTTCTTAGCCCTTTCTAATATTTTCCTTTCTGTATATTGCAAATCATAACCTTGAGTTTTCATAAAATGTAAGATATTTTCATATGGAAGTGTCATTTCATCTTTTATCTTGTTCCATTCAATGGATGCCGGAAATGGTTGATAAATATCATCTCTTCGAATTAATACTTCGTTATTTTTCATGTTCATCAAATAGTCGATTTGATATGTAGTATTTCTCGCCGAAGTGTAATATCCTGTACCATATAATTCTTGTAAATTCATCTGGGATTTTAGTGTGGAGATATCACGTTTATCTGTTGCTTTAAATGAAATAATATTGTGGAAATAATTAAAAATATGTGAATGCAGATATCGAATTTGATTTGCTGAAAATACTAATCCAAATCCGTGGTTAATGAGAGGATCTAAGAAGGTATTAATCTTTCCATAATGCATTTTCCAATCTAAGAAGCCAGAATTGAAAAATATATCTATATTCGGCACGAAAATAGTTTTTTCAAAATATTCATTTGAGTGTTTGATGTAATGTATTATTTTCGAGATAATAAGAAATACAAAAAACAACTGTTTGTCAAGGTCTCTTAGAGTCGAGAGATCTATAATAACCGTTTTATTATTTTTTACAAAATCATAAGCCCGTATCTGATTTTTACTATCTCCCTGGCTACTTTGGAAATATGTAAGATCTTGTTGGGTAAAGTCAGAAAATAGCGTCAAAAGTGAGTCATTAATTGGATTTTTTTCCCAATCTTTAGCTGTTTGTAAATCTAATTGAATTGAGGGAAGATCCATATCACCTTTTTTTCTTATTGTGTTGCGAAACATCTCAATTATCCTCTGATCTTTTCTAAACGCTAACCCAAAAGCATCAAACATATATTCTAAATATTCAGCATTTTCAGGATCATAGGAAATATCAGATATGAGTGGATCGATTATAAAAGCACTTCCTAATTTAAAATATAAAAGCTCCTTTTTGAAATGAGTGTCATCAAAATAATGAATGAGTTTCGACCATGTGCCTTTAAAGTCAAATACTAACGAAGGAACTCCTGCTTTTATTAGTTCTATTACAATTTTCATAGAGGCTAATTCTCTATTCAAAGAAGTGCCATTTACTATAAGTAAGTTTTTGAGCTGTTCAGATGTAAACCCAAAAGGTACCTCATTTTCTAATACCTCTGTATTAATCGTATAACCAATTGTTAAAAAGTTTTCTAAGTACAATGGAGTGTTAAATTCGGCGGCAATTTTTGTTGTTGTTCCTTTTTTAAGGGTATCAACTACTGTAGTAAGTGGTGAAAGTGTTGTACCTTGTAGCATAATATAGTTTAGATGAGAGCCATTTAATCTAAAATTATTATTTTTAAGTGTAGAGAATAAGTACCCAGATAATAAAAATCGTGAACTCAAATCTTCAATCTCATAGTTTTGAAAATTAGAATTGAAAGCTATTCTTAACGTATCTAATTTTATCATCAGTTCTTCTTCTAACTCATCAAAATCGTCCTCTTCAACTGATCTTATGAATCTGTATGAGTTGACCGAAAGAGTTAATATGCTATACCACATACCATACCGGTAACCTAACCATCGTTCGGCATCTGCCTCGTTTTTAACACCATTCACTTTGTCCCATAACAATTGGGTTTGCAGTTTTTCATGGACCTGTTTTAATCCATGTTTATAGAACTCATAGTAACTTATTGGTTTACTTTTAAGAGTATAACTAAACGAAATTTGACAGTTATTAAGAGCCTCCAAAAACTTTCCAATTAAACAAAAGGGTTTCCTGAAAAGATATTTCAGATTGACAATTTTAACGCCGATTAATAATTGGTTCTCAATATGAATAAATAAACTCGAAGGATATTTTCTTACTTTAAAGAACTCAATATTATTGAACGGATTTATAATGTCAATAGTAGGTGTGCCAATCAATCTATTTTTCGTGAATTCAAAGAAAACAGCCCTCCACCAAATTATAATAATACTTCCTATTAAGATAAGATTGATACCGATGATATACAGAATTGGAAAATGAAAAGAGAAGAATATATACTCAATATATAGCAGTAATATGATACAAACTCCTGCTTTTACTAAGATATTGAATCTATTTCCGTTTAAACTTTTTCTTTTATTTACTCCTGTGGTTGTTTTTGAAGTTTCCTTTACAAAAAAAGTTCTTATCGCATTAATGAGAGCTATATCTGATAATAAAGTTGCTTGAAAATGATGAAAATTACCAATAAAATTACTTTTTAAAGTATTAGAAAATTTTTTAATATGATATCTAAGATTGTCAATTTTACGTTCAGTAAGAATTCCTTTTATATCATAAAACACAGAAAAATAAATAGATGCAGTTATAGAGGCCATGGATTGTGTAGTTAAATTTCGTGTAGCATCCTTTTTAAACAAATTTATAATGGGTTTCTGTACGACTTGATATGAAAACGGAAGTCTTACATTTTTAGAGCTGAGAGCTTTTACAAATTGATTAATTGAAGAATGAACATTTTCAGGAATTGTATCCACTCTATAAATTCGAATTGCGATATGGGTTAGGTCCTTTCGATTCGAGATAAATAAAGTTGTAGGATCATCTGAATCATACCAAAATATTAAATGCTTAAAGGGATCAATTGAAATTTTACTCTGAAATATAGTAGAAAAAAGGTTTTCAAATATGAAGAAGTCATCATGAAACCCGATAATAAAAACGATACTTAAAATCAATCCACTCAAAATTGAAGCAGTGAGATTCTGAAATAGAATATAGGATGAAACACTGATAAAAAAGAGTAAAATAATTAAAAAAACTGCTTTTCCAATAGAAATATTATTAATATCTTTAAATGAGGGATTTATATTCCAGATATTTAGGTATGATTTATTATTTTCTTTAGAATCATCTTCTAACTCATTTTTCTTTATACTTTTTTTTCGAGAGAAATTTTGGTGATCGTCATGAGTATAGCTTTTAACCATTAAATCCCCCCTCCCTTTTAAAAAACCGTATATATATTAGAATTAAAATAGCTGCAGGTCCTAAAAAAAAGAAAGACCATGAACTAAGACCAATTATTTCTGTTGGAAGATACATAACCTCAATCAATATGATTGAACCCAATAAAAAGAGCAGAATAATTAAACCCAATATTAAATATTTAAAAATATCTTCAATAGATTTTTGGTATGAGAGATTTTGTTTTAGGGATCCCTGAACTATGATTTTATTTTTCCCCCTCTTAGTTAATGAATTTTTTACTGAATGCAGCTGGATTGCGTCTTCAAACAGTTTGCTATTAAAACTATGTTCTAACTCTCTTTTAATGGATAATTCTTTTTCTTTTATCTTTTGAATTATGAGAGGTTTTAATATATTTTGCTCATTTTGTTTTCGCTTTATATGTGGGGCCAAGTAAGAAAAGAAGCCTAATTGTGAAGATTCTAGAAATATATCTTTAATTAGACTATTATGAAGATTTGGAACTTCTAATTTTCTCATTTCATAATAAACGTGATACATTGATTTAATATAATCATAAGGAATTACTCCTTTATTACGTAAAAATAATAATTCACACTTCTTTACAACATCAATTAATTCTTTAGCAATAATCCGAATCTTTAAGTTTTGGTCAAAAATGTCATTTATCAGAGTCATATATTCGAAAATTTTTTCTCCCGATTTTTTATTACGTTTTCTTATTCCAAGCTTGATTCCTATCTCATCTAATTTGTTGCTAGTCAAA
>CAYNEU010000632.1:0-1703 GCA_964396275.1 uncultured archaeon
GAGATATTTAAAATTCATCTTAAAAATAAGCCATTAGCTAAAGATGTAAGCATTGATCAACTGTCACAAGATTTAGAAGGATATACTGGAGCTGACATTCAAGCAATCTGCGAAGAAGCAACACTCTTAACTATTCGCAAGGCTATTATTGATACAAAAATCGACACAAAGAATGAAGATTCAGTTAAAGTAGTAAAAATTTCTAAAGCTGAATTTGAAATATCAATAGAAAAAGTATTAAAATCAGCCGATAAGGCTAAAAAATCCCATGAAACATATTCAAAAGAACCTTCAGAAGAATTATATCGATAATAAACATTTAAAAAAAAACTAAAAAAAAGGAGTGATTAAAATGGAATTAGAGGAACAAGAAGGAGGAGATGTTTTTCTTAGTATTGATAGCTTATTTGAAATATTAGGAAATCCTACAAGAAGAATGATTTTATCAAAGTTAGCAAAAGTCCCGTTAGGGGCTTCGGAATTGGCAGCCTCGTTCGGAAAAAAGATATCAAGACAAGCGATTCATAGCCAACTTAAAATGCTTACTGATTATGGGATAATTGAAAGCTTTGGTGAAGATCCAAGAAATATTAAATATCTTATTAATAGTAATTTATCTTTAAGAATTGATATCACTCCGGATTATTTTAATATAAATTACAATATAGCTAAAATTAATATCGCTCGAGACAATTTGGAAATTAAAGATACGGGATGTCAAGTAGATTATCAAAAAATTAGGAGCCCAGATAAGAAGCTCAGATTTTTAGCGGAAAAAATTAAGGAAATTGAACAAAATATAGGCGGTTTAGAACAAGAGAGAATTGGGCTATTACATAATAAAGAATGTTTTATTATAGAATTAAAAAACATAATCAAAGACCAATATGAAGATGATCTTAAGACAAAAGAGCAACCCAATTTAGAGAAAGAGATTTTTTATACACTTTTTTACAATCCAATAAAATATTTCAAAAGAATAAACATTGATAAATTACTTGATGACATGTTCTTTTCAGAGATGGGACCGATTAGAAGGGATCAACATAAAGTATCCATTAGGCATCTACTTAGAGATTTATCCAGTTTAATGGATGTCTTTCGTGAAGATGAGGATGATTGGTTTTTCGATATTTAATAAAGTTTTTTTCGAAATTATTATCTTATTTTAATACTGAATTATGAATCTACAAGATTTAAAAAAGTTAATGCCTGATATATTTGAACGGGTTAAAAAAGATGTAGAAATAGTTTATGGACGTCATCGAGCTGGTTTAAGTCTTGGACTTGTGGAAATGGGTATGCATAGAGGGGGCTTTATAGGTGGAATGCATTTCACTCCAGGGACAGATATTGTAATGAATAAAACACCTCTTAAAATCATTTTAAAAGAACAACCGTATGAGATTGTATGGGCTTATACGTATCACATTCTTTTACATGAATATATTCATTCCTTGGGTGTTCTAGATGAACAACAATGCAGAAATATCACTCTTAGGATTAGTGAGGAAATTTTCAAGGAAAGCAACCACCCTGCTATAATTCTCGCAAAAAATGGTATTGGTACCTATTTTCCTAATTTGCCTTTAATTTATGCTCCTCCAGATCTTAAATCTGAGGCACAAATTGAATATATATATAATTTTGATCAAGAGAGTTATGATTATATCTCTTAATTAAAATATAAAACGGTTTATAGG
>CAYNEU010000633.1:0-2959 GCA_964396275.1 uncultured archaeon
ATTTCGGATCCAGAGATAGGTTTATCTATTTATTTAAAAAATCAAACATCAGAATCTCCAATAAATATTTCTGAATATACTCCTTTAGATGTAACTATTTCAAATGGATCTTTTTCTGAACAAATTATATTAAATACCACATTTTCAGATAATGGGATTTATTTTAATAATTCATATAAAATTCCTTATCCCAGTTATTCGCCTTATACTATTAAAGTAAATTTAACAATTGGAACAGAAAATTATATTAAGACCACAAAAATTCTGTTTTTTAAACAAAGTGAAATTCCCCAGATCATTGATCTAACTAGTGATCTCCCTAGTGATGATCTTTCTATAACAAGATCAATTGGAGATTCAACCAATTTAATAGCTAAGTTGAATGGTTCTTCGTACAATGTAGAAGGTTATTTATCAATCTATTCTTATTCCTTCTTTAATACAAAAGAATCTGTGAATAAAACTTTAGCATTTAGTTATTCTTTGCCTAATCATGATTATAGGAATAATTTTAATCCAATTAGCACAGATCCCTCAGGATATGCAATCTATTACATAATTCCATCTAATTCTAATTATACTAATCCAAATTCGCCAAGATATGCATTTACAATTATTAATAATGATCCTGAAATTTTAAAAGCAACTTCTAAATTCAATTATGGCGGAAATCCTGATATTATCTTTGAAGATACTGAATCTGATGAAGGCTCTTCTGCCTATCCGACAACTCAAGGAAATATATTTAATTTTGAAGTTGATGTATCAGATATTGAAGAAACTGATAAATCTAAATTAAGAGTGTTTGTAAATTTATTTATCTGCTCTGCAACTGGGGATGGGTTTATCATGTTAATTTTTCCAAAAACCATTGAAGTAGCTGAATTGCATTATCAACTTTTATTGAATAAATTTGAAGGATCCTTTATTATACCAGATACAATGCAATATAGCTCTATTACTGGGACTAAATCAATATCAACAGCTGCTGGTTTTGACTTTGATACTAATAGAGGATATCTGGGTATTCTTTACTTTACAGTTTATGATAGCGAAGGAGGATATGATGATTTTGTAGTTATTTTGATTATTTCTCAAAGACCAATAGATTATTCTCTTATTATCATAATTATAGTTTCAATAATTGCTCTAATAGGAGTTGTGAGTACGATAGTATATTACGCAAGAAGGAAAAAATATCCAAGAGTTACCCGGGTTCAACCTTCATTTCAAGAATATTATTACCGTCCCTCCTATGAAGGCCCAGAAGAACAGTCATATATCACACCCGAACCATTATCTCAACTAGGACAATTTTATTGTCCTTTCTGTGGACAATTAGTTAAAACACCAAAAAAATTCTGTCCACATTGTGGGGAATCTCTCAATTTTAATGAACAGGAAGAGTAAATTATTTTTAATAATAATAGGAGCGTATTTTCTTTATTTTTTATTAAATATTAAAACTTCACCATCACGATTTCCTATGTAAACCTTAATTGTCATTTCAATAAATAAACCCGTATCAACTACTCCAGGAATAAATAAAATTTTTTTATCTAATTCTTTAGGATTGGTAATTTCACCAAAATCTACATCTATAATAAAATTTCCATTATCTGTAATTAATGGTCCACTTTTTGACTGAGCCATTCGAAGTTTAGGATTTCCACCTAAGTTTTTTAATTTTTTCATAATTGGGAAATAAGCCATAGGAATCACTTCAATAGGAACTCCGCGTTTCCAATTCATTCCTAATTTTTCAGATTTTTTCCTAAAATCTGCTATGATAATGAGTATCCTTGAATTTGAAGCGATTATTTTCTCTTGTACCAAACAACCCCCTCCACCTTTAATTAAATTGAGATCTTTATCTATTTCATCTGCACCATCAATATCCACATCAATTTCTGGATATTGTTCTAAAGATCCTAACTCTAATCCATTCTGTATTATTAATTGATAAGACTGAAATGAGCTTGGAATACATTTCACATTTAAATTCTTTTCTTTGTTTATTTCACCTAATCTTTTTACAGCATACACAATAGTCGATCCACTTCCTATACCGATGACCATATTTTCTTTCACATTTTCTTCTACAGCTTTTATAGCAGCATTCTTTTTACCCAATTCAATTAATTCTTCTGTCAAAATTATCACTTTAAGATTATTTTTTTAAAAGATCCAAAATCCTTATTGCCAAATATGCCGCATTTTCGCCTCTATCGATACCAACACTGGCAACAGGAACTCCTGGAGGCATTTGAACTATAGATAACAATGCATCCAAACCACCTAATTTACTACTTACTGGAACTCCTATAACTGGTTTATTTGTCTTCGAAGCGATTACACCTGGTAAAGCAGCAGAAAGTCCAGCAACTGCAATATAAACTAATGAATCACTATTTTTAAGATAGGTATCTAACTTTTCAGGATCCCTATGTGCGGATATGATATTTAACTCATATGGAATATTATTCTCCCTTAAAATCTTTTCTGTTTTCTCGTATACCACTTTATCAGAAGTACTCCCCGCGATAATTGAAACTAAAGTTTTATTAGCACTTGACATAATTAATCTAACCCATCGAAAAATAAAAAGTATTTTAATAGGTTCTTAATACTTGTAATAAATTTGCTATAAAGGAAAGTTTTATTATTTTTTTTTAATTCCATAAGTTAACATTCAATATTAGAAAATTAATTTAAAAAAAATTTAGAGGGATATTTAAATCCTCGATGGTATCGGCACAACAGCAAATACCTTGAGAGTTGCCCCAGCGACCTTCATATCCCATTTTAATTCATCTCCTCTTTCTGTGGTTTAAGTTCTGGATCTGGTGTTCCAATATGGATAAATTCTGAAAAATATTTAGAATCGCAAATATAACAGATGGCTTGACGAAGATAATTTATATCTGGATTTTCTCCAAGTTCGATTAAGAGGGGTATT
>CAYNEU010000634.1:0-2703 GCA_964396275.1 uncultured archaeon
ATTATTTAAAAATATATATTTAGAATTTCTATTATTAAGACGATTTACTCTTAAGATTTAAAGATTCCCACTATCCAAAAAACTTTGGAGGTTTTTACATTTTTTACGCTTTTTATATTAATATCGATTATGTAAAAATAGCAACTGTGATCATATCTCTAAAATAGAGATAAAGTTAAAAGGAAATATGGAATAGAAAAGCTTTTAGGAAAGAATCCTAACAAACCGGTACATATCGTAGTAAAGATATTTTATATCAAGATATAACAATTTAAAATTGTCTTGTAGCCTTAAGAATTTAAAAAATGAAATAACATGACAGAGGGAAATTTTTAATAATTAAGGAAAAAGAAAGATATATATGAAAGAATTTGACCTTAATGTAAAAAAAGATGAAAAATAAAAATCTCGTATTGAACTTACAGCATACAATCAATAAAATTTGATTATAAAACACTACTTTCTAAGAATCGTGCGAAATGCGGTGTTGATATTTTAAATCAATAAAATGGTAGAGTTTTATATTGTCTGCTTTAATTGAAAAAAATCCTATAAAAATTAAAAAAAATCATAGATTTGTTAAAATCACTAATCGATTAAAAATCAATGATTATTTCCATGGAAACCTGTATAATTTCAGGATCATTTCGAAGGTGAAAATTTACAATCTAATCAAAACTTTTAGCCTAGAACTAGTTATAATAATTCAAAATTAATTAAATCATTAAGTTCTGTAAAAAATTATAGAAAATGGGAGATGCGAGAATTTTCACCAATTCGTTTTATGCTTGATACTGAATGGGCTTGGCTTGAAGGAAAACCATATGTAGGAGATCTATAATTCTAATTTTCAGTAATAGGTTTTTAATAGTTTTAATTTTCGTACTATAGTAAGTTAATTGTTGTTTGATTATTTCTGAAAAATATGATAAAATCAAATTTATAGTAAATAAATAATTTAAATACCTACATCTCAAATAGAATGAATTTTAAGTAAGAACTAAATTTTCTATCAATACAAATTCCAAAAATACAAATATTCTTATTAATGCCACTGCTAAAAAAATGTTAAAATCAAATAATTCGAAGGAAACTGATTCTAAGATAACTCCTGACTTTGTTCCAATGATTAGAATAGTTTTTTGGAATAGTTTAGGGTTCTTCTTTTTTACGTTTTTAATTCCATATGTAACAGCTCAACTCTTTGAGGCATCAGGGACCGAGATGGGTCTAACATTCGCAAGTCAAACGCTTGGAGGCTTAATAAGCACACCAATTGTAGGATATCTCACTGATAAAGTATCTAAGAAACTTTTGGTATTAATTGGGAGTTTTGGTAGAGCTGCATGTTATATCCTTATGTATCTTGGAATAATTCTTTCTTCTTTGATAATATTTGCAATAGGGCTCTTTATACTCGGGTTTTTTGTTGGATTTTTTTGGAGTCCTTTAAATGCATTGATTTCAGAGAAATCCCATAAGACATTTCGTTCTTCCGCATTTGGGAAGCAAGGGGGAATGCTTGGTAAAGGAAATTTAGTGGGATCGATTGTAAGTTTTCTTATTTTTGGAGTAGCAAACTATTATGTACCCAGTAATAAATTTATAGTTTATTTTCCCTTAATTTTATTTACACTCTCTAATATCTATGCAGGAATCGTATTTCATAAGAATGTGGATGAAAATTTAACATATGACATTCATTTCAATCAGGTGAACATATCCACAGAAAAAATAATTGATAACATTTCAATTGATTCAAAAAAAGAAACTAATAATATTTCACTAAAATTATCTCTCGGTTTTCTCATAGGTTTTATCATTTTAATAACTGCTTTTATGACAAGTAGTGCAAATCAAACAATAGCTCCACCCTTTTTTCAAGTTTATTTAATAAATGAGTTAAAAGTAACTGATGCAACATTGGTAATGATTATTTATTTCCCTAGTCAAATAATATCATTGCTACTCGCTCCACGGATGGGTAAAGTAGCTGACAGAATTAAACCCCAAATAGCTATAACCTTTATAAGTGGATTCGGAGCTCTCGTAACATGGCTTATAGTAAATAGCTCATCAGGATTAATGTTTGGGATTATTTTAACATTTGATGTTACATTAGCTTGGGCTAGCTCTTTAGTATTACAAAATGTATTAAGTCGAATATCGAAAGGACATCGAGGTAAAATATTTGGAATGACTCAATGGATGAGTTTCCTTGGAGCTATCTTAGGTCCTATCGTAGGAGGATTAGCATGGGATCACCTAGGACCACAAGCACCATTTATAATCTCCATATTTATAGAAATGTCTGTGATACCTCTATACATCACAGCTATAAAGATATTGAAGCCCTATATGGCAGAAAAAATAGAAGAATCTTAAAATCTATTTTTTAAAAAATTTTCTGAATTTTGAGAAATGAGTAATAGAATAGATAAATAAAAAAAATTAGTTAAATTTTGGGATTTTATCTTGCCATGGAACGACATCTTCAAATGCTTTTGAAACTTGAAGAACAGTTAATTCATCAAATCTATCTCCCACTATTTGCATTCCAATAGGTAAGCCGTCACTAGACCAACCACACGGAATAGATGCTGCTGGATGACCACTTGCATTAAACGGATAAGTAAAAGGCAACCAGCCCGTTGATGACATATTTTTTCCATCAATAATTATATCAGTGGTCATTGTTTCCAT
>CAYNEU010000635.1:0-2087 GCA_964396275.1 uncultured archaeon
TGTTCCATAATTGAGCTCCGGTTTTGCCATCATAAGCATAAACATGGTCATCTTGATTATTACCAACAATATCAATGACTCCATCTCCGTTAAAATCTCCACTTGCCATTCCTACGAAACATCCTGCCTTACTTATATTCCATGCCGGAGTAGTGGTCTCAATTATTTTAAAACGATAAGGTATTGAAAATGTCCCTTCACCAGAACCATTAATAGCACTCACCCGGAACCAATATGTTCTCTCAATATCTACATCACCAAGCTCAAACTCGTACCAATTCGTCAGTGAAGAAATAGTATCGTCATCAATTATTATCGAAGAGAAGTTGTAGGTCTCAGAGACTTGTAGATGATAATTTTGAAGGTTTTTCGCATAAGAAGGATTCCACTCCAATTTAGTTCTCCCATTTTCAAGAGGTAAATGAAAAGTCATAGGGGGAGTATAGAATTGAATTTGGGCAGGTACATTTGGAAAGCCTGATGCTTCATATTTCCATAATTGATTATATGTTGGATATCCAACACCATGGTATACTTCTAACCTTCCATCATGATTAAGATCAACTATAATTGGAGTACCTGCTTGAACATAATTCCCATTATCTTCATAAATTTTATTTTCAGTCCAGCTAGAACCTGAACCATTTAGAATATAAATACAAGAATCACAACATACTTCATTATGACCCAAACTTAACTCATTTAAGCCATCGTTATTTAGATCAAGAATCTTAATGTCATAATAATGGCCATGCCAAGTGGGTCTTGAATGAATGACTGTATCATTAAAAGCGGTCCCGTTATATTCCATCATGTGAAGTTCTGAATCCATTTGAATAGAGTAAAAAAGTTCGTTATCACCATCATTATCAGCATCTCCAATTGTAGGGAATCTAATATTGTCTTGACTGTCAGATTCTTCTGCTATTATCGTTTTATTCCAAGTCTCAGTTTCACTTATAAATTTATATTGGCATAGAACCGAGTATGTATCATTAGTAATTACAGTATATAATTCATTTTTTCCATCATTGTCCAGATCACCAGTAATTGGATAGTTATATAACGACCCTGAATTCTCAATATAAAATGTGTCTATTTTATTATAAGAAAAAGAAGAGTTGTTAGGAAGATAATCTAAATAGACAAAGTCAATACCAGTAGTAGTTGGAGTTTGAGTATTATATCCAAACATTATTTCTAAGATTCCATCATTATCTAAATCTCCAGCATTATGTGTGTAGATTCTTAGATTAGTGTTGTTTATATGGAAAATTTCTTTCCATGTCCAAGAATTATAATTCTGTCTTATACCTTGCCAAATTTGACTATGATAATATGTTCCCATGTCTTCCCAAGTAAAATAATAAATCTCTTTAATCCCATCACCATCATAATCGATTACTTCTATTCCATTTAATTCTTTACCGCTTAATTCAGAAATTGTGATAATAGTTCTATTATATGCTCCATTAGTGTAATTAACAAAGTGAAGCCTATTTGCATCATCAGGAATTATTAACTCAAGATAACCATCATTTTCTATGTCAGTTACCCTTATTCTTTCTTGAATATGAGCACCTAAATCGGAAAATATCACTGTTCTTGTCCAAGGTGCATATACTGAAGAATTTTTTAAATTGTCATCAAAATATTTATTCGTTTGATAGGAATTATAAAAATTTAGAAAGGAATTTAATAAACATGTAAAAATAACTAATTCTAAAATTACTGTTAATCTAATTATTCTTTTAATCTTGATATTCAGGCTAATATCACCCTCATTAATTTTTGAATTTGATTTTTTTAGTTGAAATTTTTTATCAATTCTTTTTGGACTCTATAATAATTCTTTATGACTTTTTTATATATAATTGTAATCAATTTTGTTCCTAAATTATTAATATTGAAATCCCCTAGAAAATAAATCCTATTGGTTTGTTAAGGATGTATTATGGTCGTATTATACTGATATATTATATTGTCAAATTTTGTAAAGTATAACAAAAACAATAAGTTTTGAATATTAAAAGGGGTTTTATAAAAAAAAATGAAATTAATAACATGTCATATTCCCGAAGCATATC
>CAYNEU010000636.1:0-2776 GCA_964396275.1 uncultured archaeon
TGTAGCCTATGCTTTAGGCTTAGGAATTATTGGAGGGTTATATCCAGGCATTAAGGCCGCCAGAGTAAGACCTGTAGTTGTTTTAAAAGGAGAATAAGGAGGTGAAATAATTGTCATTGATACTTTTAAAAGATGTAAGTAAAGTATATGGGGAAGAAAGAACTCTTATTAAGGCATTAGATCATATCAATTTAGAAATTGAAAAAGGGAAAATTATAACGGTTATGGGCCCCTCTGGTAGTGGAAAAAGTACTCTTCTAAATATTTTGGGGGCTATGGATAATCCCTCATCAGGACAAGTATTAGTCAACAAAATTGATATCGGAAAACTTCCTGAACGTAAATTAGCAAATTATAGAAAAAACCAAATCGGATTCGTGTTTCAATCTTTTTATTTAATTCCGAATTTAGATGTGCTTGGAAATGTTTTATTACCCAAAGTACCATATGGAATAAAAGATCAAGATCGTAAACGAGCTCAAGAATTATTAGATATTGTAGGCTTAGGTGAAAGAGGGCATAGTAAGGTTGGTAAATTATCAGGGGGCGAATCACAAAGAGTAGCTATTGCAAGAGCGTTGATAAATGACCCAAAAGTTATTTTAGCAGATGAACCAACGGGTAATCTAGATTCAGAGACGGGTAAATCAATTATAAAATTATTGATTAAATTAGCAGAAGAAGGGAAAACCATTGTGATAGTCACACACGATCCTAGGATTGCTCAAGTGATTTCAGAACATCCTCTTGGAAAAAATATTTGGATTAAAGATGGAAAACTCAGTGATGAACCAACCTATGATATGTATTGTTGGGATTCGACTACATGAGAAATTATAAACTTTTGTTATATTTTATATACTTTATAAGATCAACTCTAAAATCTTAAATAACAATTAAAAAATTTTATATAGTCTCTAAAGAGGCCACATATCCATACCATACATTATCACAATTAGTGCTGCAACTAAAGCTATAGCAATAATTAGTTTAATAGCCCTTCTATACTTTAAAGCACTCGATCCTTTGAAAAGTATATAAAAAAGTGGGATAAGCATCCAAGAAGTAAAACCTAAGAACAGTCCAATAACAGGTATCAATATTAAAAAGAGATACATTAATATCAACATTCCTCCTATAATAAAGATCCAAGGCAGTGCCGTTGGATCTAAATTTAGGTTTTCTTTTTTTAAGCTTTTCTTAATTTCTTCTCGCTTTTTATGCCAATCTAAAGATTTACCCTTTAATCTACAAAATGTAAAGTAACCCGCGATCGAAAAAGATATTACTATAAGTATAATTCCGATAATCAATATCATATCATCTGAAATTCCTATCATTTCACAAATACTTGCGTTCGGATATCCTGTATATAACCAAATCGTAGGAGGTAGAAGTTCAATATATTTTTTGGGAATAGTAAAAGTATAAAATGCCATTATCCCTCCTAAGATAGCCCATACTAAGAACATCCACATGGGAGGATGAGGTACTACTATTGGAGACCCTAATCCACGTGCCCAGAAGCCATCCAAGTTAATTGTACCCATCCCAATTCTAAGAGCCCACCATGACCAATCATAAATTAACCAATGAGCACACCAGAAACCTGAAATTAGCACTAAAGTTTGATACCCATTAATTTTATTAGATTGAACAATTAACACCATGATAATCACATAAAGAGTAAGTATACTAAAATAGGCAATATCAGTATGGAAGAAAAATGAGGGTATCCCGGTATCTTCTGAGATACCTACTTTTGCGATACCTAAAAGATATACAATACTTGAAATAAACGCAAATCCCATTGTTATGAAGATTGTCCACCTCCAGCTGAAATCTCTTAGATCTCGTGCGGGTAATTGCCCTGTTTTTTTCAGATATTCATTTCTCAATCCTTCTAGATTTTTTTCAAGAGTTTTAATTTCAATTTCTAATTCATTAATTGAAGATTCTTCTATTTTATCCAAATTAAATCACTTTTAGTTTTAGGGTCATCCATATTGTAAAATATATTTTATAATTTTTATAAAACTTATTACTCTGAAGCAAAAAATTAGCCCCCAATTTTAATAATTCATACCAATTACTATTTTTCAAAAATACCTCACCGAAAATATTTATATATTAAATTAACCTAAGTACAATAGAAAGAAGCGACAATATTGTTAAAAAAGAGGAGTTAAAATTGTGATTTATAACAACCCAGAGGATCATAGGTCTGAATATGAAGATATGCTTAATAAATTGTCAGATCAGATAACAGAGTTATTTTCTAAGATTCATTTTTATCAAGCACTTGTTGCTGAAAAAGAACTTCAAATATCCCAACTATCTAAGGAAAACCAAAAATTGCTCGTTAAAATTCAAGAATTAACACATAAATCAACTCCAACTCCTACTCCAAGTCAAGAATCTTACACACCACCGCCTTCAAGTGAACGATCTTACACTCCGCCAACACTTCCACCAAAGCAACAGCCATTTAACCTACCTTCTATTTCAGAAAAAGTAAAGGATACTCTTTCTCTAAGTGAAGATTCTCGAATAAATAAAAGAGTATGTCCCAACTGTGGTGCTATGGGATTTGCTATAAGAGAAATAGATGATAAATCCAAGGTAATTAGCTATACTCCAAGACGTATATATGCAAAAAAGAAATCTTGTACTAAGTGTAGATATGAATGGAGTTAGTCTTTAAGTTCTTTTTCTATGAAAAATAAGTATTTTCCCCTTCATCTAAGAATTTTAAAATTTTAAATTTAGGATGCTT
>CAYNEU010000637.1:0-1871 GCA_964396275.1 uncultured archaeon
AAAAACTTAAGAATTATAATTTTCTATTACACTATAATTGTCGACCCCACCACATACTTGTTTATTATTTGTTGTTTCTATTGCATATTAAAAAGAAAAAAAAAATTGTATTGCTTTTTTCTGATCTTAGGAGTATTAACAAAAGAGAACTTACTATTTACAATCCCAGTTTTTATTATATACCAATTCTTAGAAGAAGAAAAGACTTTTAAGCTTAGAGAAGGATTTATCACATTCCTAAGAATCTTTATATGTATTATTCCAGCAATAACAATTTTTCTTTTATTAAAAATAATATCTAAACCAGATTTTATTTCTAATCATCCTTTTTGGTATAATTTGTACGGAAATAACGAATACGGAACTTTAGGGATGATATTAGCATTAGTGAAAGAAAGATTTAAGGATCCTTTTGATATATATGATTATTTTTTAAGTATTTGGGGAATCATTCTAATTTCTTTTTGTTTTCTAGAAAGAAAAGCTATGTTTAATTGGTTAAAACTATATGGAATTTTTATGCTTTTGGCTTACTGTCAATTGTTTTTAGCAAGAGGGATAATCCGTCACTTATTTATTGGTTTCTATCCCATGATTTCTTTATCTATATTAGGATTCCAAAATTTTAAGGATAATTACTTATCTTTTTCTCTTATTAGCTTTTCTAAAAATAAAATATTTAATATAAAATTTTATATTTAAAATAATAAATATAGACGGTAATTTGACTAAATTCTTAAGAAAATGTAAATATATTAGTGTTAATTTCATACTTCTTCTTCTCATCTTTCAGAATAATATCTTTTTTGATTCACATTATATGATGTGGAAAAAGAGAGATAATCTTCATACTTATTTAAGATCTGAGTGAGAAAATTTGAGTGAGAACCTTTAACACTTCAGGAACTTCAATGAAAAACTGAATTTATTTTTAGACAAAAAGATAATAAAATAGTTATTTTTTTTTTCAATAAAACAATATATAAATTAAGGTGTTATAATATGCCAGTAGTTCATGTAAATATGTGGAAAGGAATTTCTGAAGAGAGCGTTAGGCAAATAATAGCTGGAATAACTAAAGTTTTTGTCGATATGAATATTCCCGCCCAAGCAGTAGAAGTCATTGTTCATGAAATCCCTAAGGCTCATTGGGGTATAGAAGGTAAGCCTGCTACAGAGGCTCGTCCAGATGCAAAACTTCCTTAACAGATATATAAATTAAATTAATTATCAATTCACAAGAGATTTGTTAATGTTTTATTGGAAAATTTCAATAAGTATATAAATTTACGAGTTTATTTTGCTAAAAAAAAAAGAATTAATAATTACTTTTCCAAATTCAATGAATAACCTTTATCTTCTAAAACTTTGGGAACTTCAGCGAAGAATTAGGAACTCAAGGTTATTTTTTCATAATTTCTAAAATCACTGGAATTTAGATAAAAACTCTTTACTCGGAATGGTTTTTGACATGAATATATTACCGACATTAATTTTAAATTCAGGATCCTTCAGAGTTAGCTCGAAAATTCTGTTTAATTTTTCTCCATGATTCTCATAAAAATAGTTTCTCATAATATGTTTCATTTTAAATGATCTGACTGTTTCCTTAATCCTAGGATGGGTTTTATACTTTTTTAGCACTTTCTTTGAAAAATCCTCTAACTCGAGTGCCTTAATTGCTGTTTCTGCGGCGATGGTTCCAGATAATAGCGCGTGTTGGATTCCTTCACCATTAATAGGAGATACAAAACCTCCCGTATCTCCTATAAGCATTATGTGGTCATCACACAACGCTTTTTCTAATACGCCTCCGGTCGGAAAGGGGTATGATCCTGACCAAATAACCTTGTCTTGGTGAGGGACAAGTT
>CAYNEU010000638.1:0-2783 GCA_964396275.1 uncultured archaeon
GAGATGCTGGAATTGAAAAGTATAATATAGTGAATGTTTCTTCCATTTTACCTCCGTATTGCATTGAAATTAATAAAGAAGATGGCTTAAAACAGCTCCGTCCAGGTCAAGTTATTTTTGCTGTGTTAGCTAGAGAAGAGTCTAATGAATATAATCGATTAATCTGTGCTTCTATTGGTGTTGCTAAACCTGCTGATAAGGGGCAATATGGATATTTAAGTGAACACCATTCTTTTGGTGTTAAACCAGAAAAAGTGGGGGATATAGCAGAAGATCTAGCTGCCGAAATGCTAGCTACTACTCTTGGTATTCCTTTTGATCCCAATTTAAATTATGATGAAAAAAAAGAAGTATTTAAAATGGGAGGAAAAATTGTAGAAACCAAAAATATCACAGCAAGTGCAACAGTTAAAGAAGAAGATGAATGGGCAGCTGTTATTGCTGCGGCAATCTTTATCCTTTAATTTTTCTAAAATAATTTATATTTATCTCTTTAAAACAAGAATCTATTGATTCAATTTCTTCTAGTTCTCTTAGAGAAATACGACTTTTATCATGTGAATCCTTTCCAGCCCAAATTAATTTATTAAATCGCTGGTGATGATGATGAAACCTTTGATTGGCATATTCTTTTGCTTGTTTAGTGTATAGAAGAAAGGGCCAATCACTCCCTTCCATTAATAAAAGTTCTCTTGCTGTTTGTTGTAAGATTCTTTTCCCCCATTCATTGGGATTTACATTATGTTCCAGAACATTTTCAAACTCTTTGATTGAGCCATTGATATATGGCCAAATCCAACTATGTTCCGGATTCTTCCAGACTTGAAAATGACCGCCTTCTCCCCAACTGCTCTCCTCCATCTTAATTACTGAAAAATTTTCTTTAAATTTAGATGTATAATCACTAATAGTGATCATTTCTAATTCCTCATGGTTATAAATCAATCCAAATATTTTTTTTAGCCAAGATATACCTTCCATCCACCAATGGCCATAGAGCTCAAAATCATATGGAGAAATGATAATTCCTTTTTGGTTAAATTTATCTGAAAATTGTTTTAGTTCCTCAGAAACTAATGAGACAAAATGATTAGCATGGGATTTGACTATATCCTCTGCCTTTTCAATATTATATAGTTGCTTTTCCGTTTTTACTAATTCTTTGCTAGTAATTCTCCAATAATGTAAACCGGATTCATAGTCTTTTTTATGAAATTCTCTATAATATTCATTTCCAGGATATCCTATTTCTGCATCCCATACTTGTCTACTTGTTCTTTTATTTCTGCCAAATACTGAAAGGCCTGTTTTTAAAGTATATCCAAAATTTGTATTTAATCCAATTTCATTTTTATGCTCTAAAATCTCAGCATTTAAAATTCCATGAGAGTCTACAAAAAAGTATTCTATCCCAGAATTATTTAGCCAATAGTCAATACTCTCCCTAACCTTTCCATTTCGATAATCCTTTGGTCGATAAGCACATTCGGGAAGCCAGAAACCTTTAGGTTCTTTATTAAAATACTTCTTATAATTATCAACGGCTAACTGAATTTGAGAAAAAATTCCTGAATCGCTCTCAAAAAGTGGTAAAAATCCATGTGTTGCTCCACATGTTATCAATTCAATCATTCCTTCTTCTTGAAGCCATTTAAATGAACCTAATAAATCTCTATAATAATTATGATAAAATGTGTCTAATACATTCTCAAAGTTCCTTAAATTATATTCAGCAATCAGCTTTCTTTCTTGGTGATTTTCAAATCGTTTGACATCATTTTTAGCTCTTGATATTAAATTCTCCATATATTCTGTAAATCGTTGTTTCATATATTCATCTGCTAATTGTTCAATCAATATTGGTGTCATATTAATTGTAATAGCTGTCTTTATTCCATTCTCTTTTAATTCCCTTAAAATATTTAACATAGGTACATACGTCTCATTCATAGCTTCCATGAGCCACTCCTCTCCTGCAGGCCATGTACCAGACTTTTTACACCATGGAATATGTCCATGTAAAACTAAACCAAAATATCCAAATGTCATTTTCAAGAAGAAGAATGTTTTATTTTTAATTTAATCTTATAATATTATTATCATAAATTATTGACATGAATTATGAGTATTAAAATAAAAGCAATTACTGATCCTCCAAGTCCTGAGGAATTGTCGAATCGTTTGGAGAAAGTTAGAAAATTAATGAAGCAACAGGAGTTGGATTATTATATTTCATTTAATCCCGTAAATATCTATTATTTAACCAATTTTGCATTTTATGTCCATGAACGCCCATTTATACTTATAATAGAAAAAGAGCAATTACCAAAAATGTTAATTCCACGACTAGAGAAAGGACATTTTGAATCTAGAGCGCGGTGTGAAATCGATTTTGTTGTATACTATGAATTTCCTGCTCGAACTGGAGATAATTGGTATGATTATTATCAAAAGCTAATTAGATCAAATGCTAGAGTAGGAATAGAACCTGAACTACCTATAGGAATTGCTAATAAAACTCCTGGAGAAATAGTTGTGTCAGATCTAATTGATGAAGTTCGGATCATTAAAACTGATTATGAAATAGGGCGAATTTATCATGCGTGTCGAGTAGTAAATAAGGGGCATAAAGTATTGTTAAAAAGATGTCGTCCGAAAGTTCTTGAGTTTGCTTTATATAAAGAGATCACTGATGCTATGACGTCTAAAATAGTCCAAGATATACCTAATGCTAACTTTAGAGCCACAGAGACCACAGGAGCTGTTTGGCCTCCATCAATTTC
>CAYNEU010000639.1:0-9784 GCA_964396275.1 uncultured archaeon
TTTATACTTAGGTTCTAAGAGTGGAGTACAATCATCGATTTTTACTTTTCCTTGCAATAAATCTAATGCAAAAGCCATGCAAGTTGGTTTCCCACACTTTTTACAGTTGGTTTTAGGTAAAAATTTATAGAGCTCCATGAAATTACTTACTGGGATCCAAAAACACCTTCAAAAATTAATTTTTCTTCTCTTTTCAGTTATGAATAATGTTCTGCGATTTATTAATTTCGTTAGTTTATAAGTTATAAATTTCTCGCAGTAGGAATTATAATTATAATTGAAAACTCAGAAAATTTCATAATTTATTAACGATACAATTAAAGTAATACATTTGTTTCTCAAATTAAATAATAATAAAATAAATATTTTTATGTTAAAATTAAAGTGATTAAATAAATGTCAGAAAAACAGGTTCCAGATATAAATTTAAAAGAAATGATGTTGGATGAGCGTACTAAAAACATTCAAAAGAATATGGAAAAGATAAAGCACAAGATTGTTATCATTTCGGGGAAGGGTGGTGTAGGGAAAACTACTGTGGCGATTAATCTTGCTATGAGTTTAGCTAGTGTTGGATTGAGGGTAGGAATTCTTGATGTAGATATTACAGGCCCAAATGTCATAAAAATGTTGGGTATTAACCCAGAGTTGAAACCAAGAGTCGACGCTGAAGCTAAGATATTTTATCCTATTGATGGCCCATTAAAACTTAAAGTTATGAGTATGGCATTTTTAACTCTTACACCTGATGAGCCTGTAATTTGGAGAGGTCCTATGAAAATGAGTGCCGTAAGACAATTTTTAGGGGATGCTGAATGGGGTGAACTGGATTATTTAATATGTGATTTGCCTCCTGGAACGTCTGATGAAACTTTGGATATTTTACAACTAATTCCAGATGAAAATGTGGTGATTGTATCTACTCCTCAAGAAGTTGCTTTAATGGATGCAAGAAAAACAATCAAAATGGCAATGGTAATGGAAAGAAACATCCTTGGAATAATAGAGAATATGTCTGGTTTTAATTGTCCTCATTGTGGGGAATATATTGATTTATACCCTCCTGGGGGTGCGGAAAAAGCTAGCATAGATTTTAATATTAAATTATTAGGAAAAATTCCTTTTGAAACTGAAGTTAGTCAGCAGGGTGACCAAGGGTTACCATTTGTTTTAAAATACCCCGAAAGTAAATCAGCAAAGGCTTTCAAAGATACAGTTAAAAAAATTAGAGATATTTTAGAAAAATAATATTATATTTTTTTCTTATAATAATAAATTGTATGTGTCACCCTCACGAATCTATAAATCCGTTTAAAATCGACAATCGGATAATATATTTATTTTCCAGATAATATATCCTATTATTAAAATTATATATTAGATGATTTTATTAAACAATATTATTTTTAGTTACTTAGAGTATTAATTAGAATAATAACAGGGATAATTATTACTGTAAATCATAAGGGAATTAAGGGAATTGTAATTTGTGAAGAGAGTGGCCAGTATCTTCTCGATCTTATATTGGATACGAAGATTAATCCTGTTTTATTATCTTCTTTTGTTGGTGCTTTAGGTTTATTCGGTGAAAATTTAGGACAGATTGAAGAGATCAATATTAAAGGACTCGACGTAGAAATGATTATTGTTTATAAATATAACTTGATCTTTGTAGCAATACTTGACAAGGGTTTTGCAAAACTTGGCATAAGAGAAGAAGCAGAAAAAGCATTAGATATGTTTTATTCATTATATCGTACTGAAGTTGATGAAAATTGTAATGAAGTTAGTCAATTCACTTCGTTTAAGAATATTTTATTTACACAAATTGAGGAATACTTTAACAGAATTAAAAATAACCAAAAAGAACCCGATTTTGGTTTTTTTACTGAAGCTATTAAAAAATTAAGAACTAATTCAACGAATTAAAATCCCTTTTCTTTCTTTTTAAATATTAGATCTCCTATCTTTACCCCAAAAATTCGTTCCATTAAATTACACTTAGCTTTTAATAAATAGTAAACATCTTTTTGGGGAAGTTCCATACCATAAAGACTTTCGAAATTACCTTGCCCCTTAGATAATAAAATTGTATTCTTGTTATAGAAATATTCTTTAAATTCTTCTGATACATCAGATAAAATTATTCCAGGAGCATTATTTGACTCAATCACATGAATTAATTTTGTTAGATTAATAAATTTCGCATCTTCAATAGTAGCATCATTAATTATAGGAGCAGATCTCACGGAATAGATTATCTCTAAATCTGGATAATATTTTTTAAGAATAATGATTAGAATTTTATCGAAAACAATCTCACCGGCATTATCTCCTAATATTAATAGCTGTTTTGAATTTTTTAATGACTTTTGGAATTGTCCATAATCATTAATAGCTAAATTTTCGATCTTAAAGTTTTCTAAGTCAGAAATAATGTCTATATCATGTTGGCTTGCAAAATCTATAGTATTTCCAAATGCAGATGCTAAAGTAGCCTTAAATATAGGATCTTTTGATTTTTCAATTACATTCAAAACATCATCGAAGTAATTTAATACAAGACGATTATATTCAATTTTGAGATCATGATAAGGATCTTCATTTTCTAATAGCTCTGCGATGATATCATAAGTCACTTTTCCAATTATAGGAGCGGCAACCTCATTTATATTGAAGTTTAAAAGAAATTTCATGAGTTTTTTCTGGGCAATAATCACAACTTCACGAGAGATATTAGGATTTAATAGTTCAAATGCTTTTAACACTTGATTAAAAAGACATCCAATACATTCAGGTTCTAGTTTCATAATTTTTTTTTATATAATTTTAACACTATTTAGCTTCTATAACTTTAAATTGGGTAATGATTTTTACTTATTCTTCTATATATTTTTGCACAGTTTTCCTTTATAAAATGAAAATTTACTAGATAGATCTTTTAAATACTTAAAGATTTAATAAATAATCAATTATTCACAAAAAATTGGTTTAAAATTATGTCAGAAACTAAACAAAAATTTGATTTAAAGCAAACCACTTTTATTGGATTAGCTTTTTTTACAACTGGTATAGCTTGGTCAATGTTCAATACACAGGTTAATATTACTCTGTTTGAATATTTAGGTTCTTATGCTCTTGTAGGAGCGTGGATGGCAATGGATAATATTATCGGAGTTTTTATCCAACCTATTATGGGTACAGTTTCAGATAGTACACGAACAAGACTTGGTCGGCGGATGCCCTATTTAATCATTGGAATTCCTCTTGCCGCTATATTCTTTATTATGATTTCAACCATTAATCCCGCCCAAGATCCTTTATGGCTTTTACTCATATGGATGTTCTTTTTTAATGTAAGTATGGCATCTTATAGATCACAAGCAGTAGCAATTATGCCAGACTTCGTAGAACCTGTAAATCGAAGTAAAGGAAATGCCGTTATCAATTTCATGGGTGGAATTGGAGCTTTGATTGCATATCTCTTTAATAAATTCCTAGTACCAATCAGTTTATTTGCAGCATTTTTCGCAGTTGCAATTATTATGGTTGCCTCTTTAATTGTCTTACTACTGACAATAAAAGAGAAAGAATCTTATAGCTATAAACTAATTTTAGAAAGGGAGGACGTAGAAGGGCAAAAAGTTAAAGATAAAAAAGATAGGCCTAATCTAATCGAAAGCTTTAAAGACATCTTATCTGAAGAGGATAAATCTACTCTATTTATGCTTTTCGCAATTTTTTCATGGTTTGTCGGATATCAAGCGTTAGAAGCTCTTTATACAGTTTATGGGATGGATGTATTGGGTTTGTCGCGTGGTGATGCAGGTTTCATGTTATTGTATGTGGCTGTTGCATTTCTTCTTGCAGCACTTCCAGCTGGGATATTAGGTTCAAAAATAGGGAGAAGAATAACAATCAAAATCGGTTTAATCCTCTTTATTAGTGCACTAATTATTGGCTTTTTAGTTCAAACGGTTACAGTGATTACAATTATCTTGTTTATAGCAGGCATTGGTTGGGGCTTTATTAACATCAATTCAATAGTCATAGTATGGGAGATGGCTCCTACGAGCAAAAAGATTGGAACTTATACAGGTGTATATTATTTCTTTAGTTTTATGGCGGCAATATTAGGACCATTTATGGTAGGCTCATTAATAGATGCACTTGGTAATTCAACTTTATTTCTGGTAAGCTCATTCTTCTTCATTGCAGCTTTGATTTTTATGTTTTTTGTCAAAAGAGGAGAAGTAGAACTAACTGAAGAAGAAAGAATTGCGAAAAAAAAAGCAATTCAAGAATTATAACTATAATAATTCTTTTTTTTTTATTTCAGAAGGATTAGAAACTCTTAAAATGCAAGCCTTAAAGGTCTATTTCAATTTTGATCTTTTCTATGTTTTCAGGTACGCCTTTAGTTGAATTTAAATAGCCTTGAATTATATTTGAGAGCATATCTTGCATAAAATCCTTTAATGGAATTTTTCGTTCATTTACGGATAATATTACTTTTACCATAAATACCTCAATATCAATTAAAATATTAAAATTTTATACTATTTTTTATAACAAGTAAACTTATTAAATTTTTCTTTAAATTGACCTTCTTAATTCCGAAACCATGGCGAGGTGGGTCTGCTTACTACCAATATTTTTTAGTAAGATTCATCCCATTCGGATTTTATATTAAAATTATTGAGAGTAGATATGATTGTTCAAGAGTATAATCGACAAGATAATTTATCACTGAATTTATTATTTGAGGAGAAAATATAACGCCCCCTCATCCACAACCACCATCATTCATTTCATTATTTAACACATTGACAAATAGTATGATAACTATTGTGATTATTGCTGCTAGACTAATTACAACGAAAAGAATTATAATCAATTTTTTAAAAATTCTGCTACTTTTTAGATTTAACTTAGCTTCGCTCATTTTCATATATTATAAGTAAATCTATTTATTTTTTATTAGTGATTTCTAATTAAAAATTTTAACTTAGTTTTTAATTCTTTTCAAACTCTTTTAAGAACTTTTTCCTTCTTTATGTCTAAAAATAGTATATATTCCAACTATCAGTGTAAAAACCATAAAGAAAATCCACAATATTTGGGCTTGAAGTATTAACCCTGGTACTACATTAGCGGGAGGATAAAGTTCTCTTAAAATATCTATAATCTGAACTATTAGTTTCATTAAAATTATGAATAAAGCTATTGTATCTGCTCTAAGTAATTTAAGTTTTTTTTTTATGTAATCAACTCTTTCATAAATAGATCCAATTATATATAAAAACAAAAGAAAATCAATGAAAAATGACAGAAGATCATAACCCACAGTATCAAGAAAAATAAATACTGCCCAAAGATCAATAATAATATAGAACACATAAAAGAATGTTAATACATAAAAGAAGGAAATATATGCAGCAAACTTCTTTGTAAATAATAATCTAATAAAAACTACACCTAATAATGCTAAACCTACCAAGAATAAATTAAAAAAAACCCTTGCTAAACTTTGTATAACAGGATTAGGGAAACTAACAAAAAATCTGATGCTTAAAGATGTAAACCACCAACTAAGAAGGAAAAAAATAATAAATTCTATAGTCCGCATAAATATTCTAGACCCTTTCTTTTTGTATAAGTAATCATCAATTTTAGTAGAAGTATCCATACAAAATTTAAAGGCAAAAAATGCGGTAATAACAATATTAGCAATATAACAAAAAATATAAAAATTGAATATAATCCCTCCAAAAATAAGCATAACAGGTAGAGTTAAAACTGCTGATATAATAATTATTATTACCCCCATTTTATCAAGAGGTATAATAAATGATATAATAAACAAAATAAATGTAAATCCAGCCATAAACCCAAGAAAGATTAAAAAAAATTTACTGAATGCAATATTTGAAAACACATCAAATATAATAGTGAATAAAAACCAAGAAGCGATAAAAAGAATAATAATAACTAATAAAATTCTCTTTTTCGATAGATTCTTTAAACCAGAAATAAATCTCATATAAAATTCACAAAGATGTGTTTGATATAAAACTTGTTAATATACAATATGTTAATTAATTTTTTTATATAATTCTCATAAAATTCACGTTTTTGTATAATTATGATAAGAAGTCTCTCTTAGCGATTTTTAAAAAATTAAAAGAATGTTTTTATCTAACAGCTAATTCTTAATCATATAAAATTATTAGAATGTTTGAAAAATGTCTGAAGAACAAAAGGTTAGAAATCGTTGGATTGTTGTCATAGGAGCTATCATGATCCAACTGGCACTAGGTACAATATATTCCTGGGGAACACTTACTATATTTGTCAGTGGTCCATATTTGAATGCAATCGAGGAACTAACTATTTATATTTTTGGTGTTGGATTATTATCCTTTGCGATAACGATGATTTTTGCTGGCAAATTACAACAAAAATATGGTCCTAGAAATGTTGCTATTCTTGGAGGGGTGTTGATGGGTGGAGGAGTTATTCTATCCTCACTGATGACAACTTTTATTGGATTATTAATCACCTATGGTATTATTTTTGGAATGGGGATAGGATTTGGTTATGTATGTCCTATTGCTTCAGCGAGTAAATGGTTTCCAGATAAAAAAGGATTTATAAATGGAATTGCTGTTGCGGGATTTGGCGTGGGTTCATTTGTATTCAATTATGTAATAAGAGCACTTGCAGTATCTTTTAATATACCAACAATGTTTATCGTTCTTGGGATAATATACTTAGTTCTGATTATTGGAGGGGCAATGACATTAAGTACTCCACCAGAAGGCTGGGTGCCAGATGGGTGGGAACCTCTCGCTCCTTCTGAAAAAAGTGGAATTTCTGGATTAGAATTTGAACGAAAAAATACAATAAAATTACCACAATTTTGGATGCTTTGGGCAACTTTTGTTTTAAGTGCAATGTCGGGTTTAATGGTAATAGGATCTTACGCAGCTTTCATAAAAGTGTATGCGACTGTTGATTTTGTATTAATTGGAAGTTTAGCTGCATTGTTCAATGGTTTAGGTAGAATAGTATGGGGAAAGTTAGCTGATATAATATCTTACAAAAAGGCAATGCTATTAATGTTTTCAATTCAAGCAATTCTATTACTTATCTACTTTACAACAAATGTTGATGTGATCTACTTTGGAATCATTACAATTGCTATATATTTCTGTTTTGGTGGGAATTTCAGCTTATTTCCAACTGCTACTGCTGATTTATTTGGATTGAAGAATTTAGGTCCAAATTATGGAATGGTATTTACAGCCTATGGAATTGCTGGATTTATCGGTGCTGTTGGCGTTAATCTATTTGTAACAATATTCGGAAGTTATCTAGTATTATTTATTGTAATGGGCGTAATGTCCGTAGGAGCTGCTGCTTTAGCGTATTTAATAAAACCTCCAACTCGTAAATAATTATATACCTATTTTTTCTTCATGTTTTTTCTTCTTAGCCAGAAAAGAATCAATATAAAGCTTAGAATTTCTAATCACTATAAATGTATAAAAATGCTCTAATTCAATAAATCACTTTTTAGAAATTAAGGTTATTGCATTATGTGGGCATTTTGAGACACATATACCACATCCAAAACAAAATATTGAATTGAAATGTAATTTATTATCAATAAGATATCTTGCCCCAAAATAACACCATGTTTCACATGTCCCACAATTAATACATTTATTTAAATTAGTGTTTGCGATAAAATCACTTTTTATCATCTGCGGAGAACCATATTTAATAAATTTATTAAGAATAACACAACAACATGGACAACAATTACATATAATATAATAGAACTGTGGATTTGGAAAATAAATTAACTGATGAATTAGCCCTCTCTCATCGCATTCCTCTATCAAATCAACAATTTCTTTTTTTGACACTTTTTTCAGATTATATGATTTAAGGGGGATTTCATAAAGAGACTTCCCAAAACCAAAATGAATACATGTATTTATCGGGTGATCACAATTTGGCGCTTCATATTTTCGTTGAGTGGTTCTACAATAGCACCACCCAATCCCCCTTACCGTTGAACGCTCTAATATTTCTAATATTTCTTGGGAGGATATGAATTTTGAATCAAAACTAATATTCTTATTTAAAGGAACAACTTTTCCACCCCATCTGCCTCTTAAAATAAACTTATTAACAATTCCCATCGCGTATATATTAAATTTCGCATCAATTTTTCGAAATAATTCAAGAATCAAGTGTTCAGCAAGACCAAACAGACTTGAAAGTAGTTTACCAAGTGCAGGTATTCTTTTTAGAATTTTGTCAATCCTAGATTCAAATACTCTATAAGGGAATATCTTCAAATCTTAGATAAGTCGATTAATTATATTAATCGAGAAAATAATTAAATCCATTTAATTTTTATTCTAAAGATTAAACTGAAATTTTTTATTAGATATTAAATACTTCAAGAATTATGATAGAATCAAACGAACAAATTTTTAAAAAGGCCTTTGAATTAGGAAAACAATACGAACAAGAATGTACGGGATGTGCTCAGACTGCTATAGCTGCCATTTTTGATTCATTGGGGATATGGAATGAAAATGTTTTCAAAGCAGCAAGTGGGTTAGCGGATGGTTTGGGTTTAACCGGAGATGGTTCTTGTGGTGCCTTAGTGGGCGCTTCAATGGTAATTGGATACTTGTTTGGAAGAGAAAATAAAGATTTTAAGGATATGTATAAACCAATGAAATCTTACGGATTAGTTAAGCAATTGCATGATAAATATTTAAAAAAATATGGATCCTGCAGATGCTATGACGTTCAAGAGAAACTGGTGGGAAGGACATATAATCTCTGGAATCCTGATGAGCTGAAAGAAGCATTTAAATCAGGAATGATGGAACATTGTTCTACTCTTGTAGGGAACGTTGCTAAGTTTGCTACCAAAATAATTCTAAATAATGGATTTAAACCTCAATGAGTTGCACACATATTACCAAATCCTTAAAATAAATCAACAATAGAGTATTTCATTTAATCTTTAATACTATATTAGGTTTTGAAGTATTACCAAGTCATATCCTCATTTTATTTAATCATAAGATGTGAAATTTTTTTTATATTTCCTCTCTCTTTTTAATAAGTACAATCAATAAATTTCAATTAAATATTTACTTATCATAAAGAATTTTAATGTTGGTTTTTATTTTTATGATAAGTAAATAAGTGATAAAAAGTTGATGTGTCTTTAACGTAAACGTAGTTTTCGAAGAAAAAGTACTAATTAATGCTCAAAGAGCATTTGAGCTTACAATGCAATGGTTAAATAGTCAATATAAAACTAAAATTAGAACATCAACACCTCATACCTTTATTGAAGCAAAACAAGGAACTATGAGGACTCATACTGGGCACGATCCAAACTGGAAAAAGCGAATACTGATAAATTTTTATACTCTGGAAGGAAACCAAACATTAATTAGAGTTGATGCCATCCCTCTTTCCCGCACTATTTTTAGAGTCGAAAAATTAAAGCAATCGTGGTATGATGGACTTTTCTCTCATTTGTTTTCATTGCTTAAAACCTATGGAAAATCTGCAAGTCAGGAAAAAATCCTGGAACCTAGCGTTATTCAAGGACAAAAAATTAAATATTGCTCCTTTTGTGGAAGTCAAATAGAAGAATCAGCTAAAATTTGTCCTAGTTGTGGAATCGAAAGGGAATAGAAAATTTGTGATATTCAATTACTAATAAGATTATAATATATAT
>CAYNEU010000640.1:0-5087 GCA_964396275.1 uncultured archaeon
AGAATTTAGAGTGATTTCAGCTTCAAAATCAGGATCTATTCCAGCATCAATAAGTTCAATTGTTTTCTCAAATTTTATTTTTAATTCAGGTCGCCTCTCAATATTATCTGGGGTTAAACCCTTTTTCAAAATATCCTTAATTGCTAAAAATGAGCCATACTCTTGATTTTGATTGATCTTTTGAATTTTTACAGTTTTATCTCGTTCATTTTTTATCTTTTCTGCTCTATTTATGCTATAATTTTGCTTTTTTTTAGATGATTTTAGTCCAAACCAAAGGTATAATGTTTTAAAGTCATCAATAAGAAAGACTTTATTTTCATTAAAATCCATTTTATTGATCTTTCTTAGAGCTCCATTCTCAGTTACACTATATATTAGCATTGTTCTTCATTAAGGAGTTAGGATAGTATAGTAAAAGTAAGTAAATTATTATATTAAATTTTAACTTGGAGTTATATTTTTTAAGAGCCTTCTCCAAAAAAACCTAGTAATTTAAGGTTATTATATTCATTGTGAAGAAAATCTCTTAGAGCCGTGCGAATTGCTTCAGAACGACTGGCCACAATCTTCATACCGATTAATTTCTTAATATTTACGTCATAAATTTCGGGCAAATTAATGGTTATGTTTACCATTTTTTTCTTTTTTTTCTCTTTATCGGTATCTGTCATGGTACTAACTCAACAAATTTCTGTTTCTAAAATTCTCTTGTTTCTAACAATAAAAGTGAACTAGAAAGCAGTTATATTCTTTGCCCTTAAATTTTATTCACTCTTTTCTAATATAATATTATAAGTTAGGTATCTATATAAAGTTGGTGGGGTATTTAAAGTGATATACAAAATTTTGATTGTTTATTTATTTAGATGAAACAAATTGATACATATTAATAGTTTGATTGAAAATATTTTATTAAATTCATAAAATCTCCTTTAAAGCGATTAGGACGTTAGATCAAATATTCTTATAATCTTTGATCTGATTTTATATATCTACCTCTGGTTTCGATTGCATCAATGTTCTTAATGATTTGATCACATTCAGATGAGCCCACCTTCTTATATTCTGATTTATACCCATTAAGAAACGCAGTAAAACAACATTCATAATCTTTCCCGTGAGAAGAGACCAAAACTCTTTTAAGAAGATGGAGATCAACACTTTTATCTTCTATCGTATCAGAATATGCATGTAGACCAAAATCAATGAGAAAAATGTCTTTATTTGGAGTTATTATAATATTACTCGTTGTTATATCACCATGTATTTCCCCATTTTTATGTAATACTGCTATAATTCTCCCAATTTCATTGAAATATTTTGTTTTTTGATCATTGTCTAAATCAGACAAGATATCTTTTAGCTTATCCCCTTGTATATATTTCATAATAATTGTGGAGTTAGTTGAGTCAATTTCAAATACTTGTGGAACATTTATTCCGTAATTTTTTACTTTTATCAAAGCGCGAGCTTCATTTAAGGTTCTTTCAGTTCTAATTCTCTTATCAAGTTCTTCTATACGGTATTTCTTTGGAACTCTATACTTAAATATCACTTCTTTGCCAAACCAATAGCCATAATAAAGACTTGCCTCAGCACCTTTTCTAATTATTTTTTCTTTTTTCACGTCCGAACTCAATCTCTATTAAGACCTCCAAGGAATTGTAATTTCATCCATTCTTTCTTTAGGTTTAATAATTGTTTCAAAAATATTAAAACCTCCTTCTGCTTTATATCTTAAGATTCCCGCCCATCCAATCATAGCTCCATTATCACCCGCATATTTTGAGGGTACAGCTTCAAATCTTGCATCATGCTCTTTACTGATATCTTCTATCATAGATTGTAGTCTTTTATTTGCAGCGACTCCTCCAGTAAGAAGAACTTCTTTTTTTTCCGTATGAGCTAAAGCTCTTTCAGTAACTTCACTTAGCATTCCAAAAGCAGTTTCTTGTAAGGAATATGCTAGATCACTTAAATTATACTTTTTACTGTATTCATCAGATTGGAGTAGATTCTTTGCTGCTGTATATAACCCAGAGAAAGATAAATCCATTCCTTTCACAATATAGGGTAATGGAATATAATTTTTTGACCCTAAAGCTAGCTTTTCAATTTTTGGACCCCCCGGATGTTGTAATCCAGCATCTCGCGCGAAGGAATCAATCATATTACCTAAAGCTAAATCTAAAGTCTCACCAAATATTTGATATCTTCCTGACTCAAAAGCACTAACTATTGTATTTCCCCCTGAAACATATAGAGTTAATGGATCTTCAATATTACATTTTAAACGCCCAATTTCTATATGTCCAATACAATGATTTACCCCGATTATTGGTATTTCTAAAACTTGGCTTAGTATGCGTGCGACCCAAGCCCCAATTTTTAAAACAGGTCCTAATCCAGGACTTTGGCTAAAAGCAACTAAGTGTAAGTCTTTCGCAGAGATATTCGCTTCAGTAAGGGCTCTATTTATAATCCTCATAAAGTTATTTAAATGTTGTTCTCTAACTAACGCAGGATGAAGCCCCCCCTCTTCAGGTATAAAGATATCATTTATTAAACTGTAAACATTCCCATCAAAATCGATAATTCCCGCTGAAAATGTATGTGCAGTAGATTCAATGCCTAAACACATCTTTTTCATAAATTTCGCCAAATTTTTAATTCAGATGAATAATTTTTAAGGTGAGAAAGAGAATTATTTATTAAGAAATAACGTAGATGTATCACTTCAATGAAATAAAGTACCTAAAATCTAACTATTATTAATTTTATGCTTTTTGACGTTTTCTGGGAGTTCGTCGAGTATCTTTACTTTTAGCAGTTCCTTTTCTTTTAAATACAGCATATCCACACTTCCCACATGAAGATCTATCATAATGATCTGCAAGGAAATATGATGGACCGCATTTAGGACAGCTTCTGTGAGTTCTTACTAATTTATCTCCTTCGAGTTTATAATATTTTGAGGAATTCATTTTAATCTTAGATTTGTATTATAATTAATATTCAAATAGATGTTTATAACTTTCTCTTCTTTTTTTCAGCTGATATATTTCAGCTCTTTTATCTTTTTCTAGATTTCGTACTTGGATATGGAAGGGTTCGAAAAATTGTAATTCTGATACATGTTTATATATATATGCCTTCCCAATTGTATAAGATGCTCCAAAACGGGTTTTAAGCTTTACTATTATTATTAGTTTTTCATCGGCTCCTTGTAGTGCGGCTAGTTTCTTCTTTACTTCTAATCTATTTGGAGTACTTATTCCAAAATGATCAATTCTAAATGTTAATTCTGTTCGCTCAATTAGAGGGTTCTTCTTCTCTTCCGTTATTTCTATGTTTATCGACATTTTTCTAGTAGTAGTATTTATTCATTAAAGATTTTTACTAAAATATAACATTCAAAAGAATAGATAAAAAATAAAATTTTGCTTTTTCATATTAATGAAAGTTAAATCTTTAGAACTTCCATTATTGATATAACTTTTTTAACTTTTTCTTGAATATTTTTGTCAACATCAACAATTACAATTCCCTCAGGAATGACAAAGTTCGAATCTGTTATTGGAGGCTGACCATAAAAAGCAAAATTTTTAGCCTCTTTTAATATTGGAAGTTCTAGTACAAGAGGAAGTATTAATAAATCCTCTTCTCCTTCGGTAATCTTAATTAATGTTCTTTTCTCAGAATTGATAACTTCTCTAAAGAGTTTCCAACATTCTTTATTTATTGTTCCCTCTGGATTTTGAAATTCAATAGTTTGTTCAAAAAATTCCTCAAAATCTAAATTTACATGATTTCTTTGTGTTTTTTCATCAATAATGCAAACTTTAACAAACGCTTTTAAAAACTGATTAGATAATATATCATGGGCGACAATATCTCCAACAATATAGAAGGAAAGCTCTACTCCAGACCCTATAAAATCCTTGAAAATGTTTTCTACTTGAATAATTGTTTCATCTCTTGAACCTGCTATTAGGATATCAAGAGGCTCGGAAAATAAATTCCTTTTATCTTGAGGAATTCGTAAATTATAATCCATTTAAATCAAGATACTAAATAAAATATACATTAAAAAGGCTTACTAAGTATTTAGTTGATGGAAAAAAAATTATCTGACTCTTAAAGCATATTTTCCTGGAAAATGGATTTTTAAATATTCTGCAAACTTAGACTCTTTAGGATTAATAATAATAACTTCTCCAGTAAAATCTTCGCTTAGAGTATGTGTTTTACATTTAGGACAGAGAGTCTCATTTTTAGTTATCAAATGGCAATTCTTACATGCTTTCTCTTTCATTATTATTCACTTTTATCTCTATTTTTTATTCGGTATTATCTTCTACTTCTTTTGGTATTTTTTTTTTTTCTTCCTTTTCTGCAAATGCTTCTTCAATATCATTTGCAATCCACTCATCTTTTCCCAGAAACTTTTGCCTCATTGTTAATCCAAGTTTTCCACTCCTTCCAGTACCTAAAGAAACTGCAATTATCTTTGCTCTTACTTGGTCATTAACTTCAAGGATTTTTCCGGTTTCTTTACCAATAAATCGATTTCCAACTTGTTCATAAGAGATGTAATCATCGCAGATCTGAGATACATGAACTAACCCATCTAGCGGACCTAGACGCACGAATGAACCGAAATCAACAATCTCGACTACTGTTCCTTCTACAACTTCTGAAACTGTTGGTTTGAATGAAAGGATTGTAAATTCTACTTCATGGAAGGTATTTGCATTACCCGGTATAATTATCCCCATTCCCACATTAAGGACATCAACAACTGCTATAACAAACCCATAGTCTCGTGTAATAATACCCTCATAATCTTCTGAAAGAATAATTCTTGCACTAACTTCTTTTTTTTGGCCAAAGAGAAATGGAGGTATTTCTATCTTTCCTTCGATGGTGTACAGCTTAAACAAAGTTTGAACATCTCGTAAAAATGATGAAATTTAATGAAGTTAAGTAATTGATATTGTGAACTAAAAAATTAATAGTTTGTGATTTTATAATCATAAAACTAGTGAGAATAAGATTTCTTTTTCTTATCTTAAAAATTCTTT
>CAYNEU010000641.1:0-2474 GCA_964396275.1 uncultured archaeon
AGTACAAATGATGTGCAGGTATTCCTTAATAATGAAAATAAGACTGCTGATAAAAATATTGAACTTATAATTGGACAAGAGTTAAATATAACTGTTAAATATACAGATACTTCCGGTATTCATATTCCAAATGCAACAGTGACACTTATTTCTGAAGGTTTAACAAAAGAACTAAATGAGAGTATTATTCTTAAACAACACTCAATAATAATTAATACAACAGAACGATTCAGAATTGGTGTAAATTATTTAACAATTGAAGCAAAAGATTCAATCTATGAGATGCAATATGCGGTTATAAGGGTTTCTATCAGAAAAATTAATATTGAGATTAAAAGTGTATCAGGTTTAGACACTATAGAGAGGTTAGTAGGAGAAGACCTTCTACTTAGAGTTTTCTTGAATAATACAGATTTTGGGGGTTCGATTGAAAATGCTATTGTAACTTATATATGGGAAAATGGAAATGGAATTCTTAATGACCCAGATGGTAATGGTATTTATGAAGCGACAATTGAAAATTTACCAGAAGGTGTTTTCACTTTTATAATATCTGGTCTAGTTGGTGATGATTATAAGGTTCAAAATTATGAAATTCTTGTAATTGTTTCAACTGTCAGTGGGCGTGGAAACCCGATATTCCCTATATTATTTACGGTTTTTAGTTTAATAACAGCTGGTTTAGTAACTTATCTATTTGTATATCAAAGTTATTTAAAATATCCCCCTACTGTTCGAAAAGTAAGAAAATTTAGAAAAACACTGAGGAGAAAAAGCACACCTAGTACTAAAATTGTCGATCGCGAAAAAGCATTTAGAAGAGAATATAAACAAGAAATCTCGGGAAGTAAATTGCATTTTAAATCGAAAACGATGAAAATACCAACATCACAAAAATTTGAACCGAAGGTATTAGGGTCTAAAGTGGAACCAGACCAATTAACTGAAAAAGTTATTGAGAAGAAGATAGAATTAGATGAATTAATTAAAGATTCAACTGAATAGACTTCCAATAAAAAGTATTTTTAAGATTCCGAGATATTTCTTTTTTTAAAGCAAGCGAGCATTAAAGTGTAATGATATTTTCTAAGGAAAATTCAAGTGTAGGTATAAGGTGAGTTCTTCTATACTTCGATAATCTTTGCTGAATTATATCATTCTCTTGTTCTTTACCGCGTTTTAAGTTTGGTGTGGTGAATTTCTGAATTAAAGTTAATCATAAATAACGATGGATGAAATTTTTAAAAATAAGGGAAAAGTATAATAAAATATATTGAAATATTACTTAATAAGAATATATAGAAAAATTATATCCTAATTTAAAATTTTTAAATATAAATTGAGGTTTTATAAAATATGAGAAATAATTATTGTAAGAATAAAAGGATTTTAATCTTTATTATCATTACTTCCTCACTGTTATCCAATATTTTAATAAGTAGTTTCCTATTAAACCAAAATGCATTTTATATTAATCAAGATACCAGAAATAATATCCAAGATGATTCTTCTCCAAAAAATCAAGTAATCATACAAGAACCACATACCGTAGAATGGCTAAAGAACCCTACATTTGAAACTCCAATAAATCCATGGTATAACACAACAGAAGGAGATATTTCTGATGTTAATGCTAGTTATGGTGCTGGACTAGCAAATATGGAAGTTTTAGGAGATAATGGAACTTTCTCATTAGTTTCAGATCCACCTCTAGCTTCTGATTGGACAGCTGTTCAAAATCCGGATTTTCCTTCATTTCCTGATACTTATGTTATTAATGAGAGTGGAGCTTGTGTATCTCATTATTGGATTGAGGATGCGGGTCAGAATATTGCTGTAAATTGGGAAAGAAATGTTACTATGCCAGTAAATATGTCTGATTATATAATTACTTCTGCTTCATTAGCTGCTGAAGTTAATGGATCTGTTTATGTTCCATCATCTCAACCTCCAATGTATTCTGATGGCATTGAGGCAGGAAATGATCTTGGTACTAATACAACCCAATACGCTACAGGAGATTATGTAAGATTTTATGTATTAATTTCTGATTTACCTAAAAATAATATACATGAAATCGGAAAATATCAAACAACGAATTTAGGACAAGATTCCCCTGAAATATCTACGCTGAGCGACACTTTAATGATACCCGTAACAGAACAAACTTTAATTTTTTATCTTACTTCAGTTTTGAATGAAGATAATTATAACTTTACAGTTGCAATAGGTATGAGGATATGGTGTGAGGATAATTTTCCTCAAGATAGTGATTGGTGGAAATTATTAATTATAAAATCTATAAATTTAACATTTTCATATGAGAAAAAGATAGATCAATCTACGTCTATTTCTTGGAATCAGATTGGAAATAAATTGACTGGAGCAAATATTGATATCGAAAATGCAACTTTGAATTTTAAATACAAAATTGATCAACAAAATTGGACAACTTCATCTCCTAATTCAGAGAT
>CAYNEU010000642.1:0-11891 GCA_964396275.1 uncultured archaeon
GGGCCGGTGGCGCAATTGGTTAGCGCGCTTGCATGGCATGCAAGAGGTTGAGAGTTCGAGTCTCTTCCGGTCCACAACTACAAAAAACTCTAACCTTCGTTATAGGCATAAACCATATTCTTATTAAAAAGTTTGTATATAGGGATATCTTCTTTTCATTTAGTGATATATGTTTGTTAAAAATCAATCGTAATGTTCTGTATATTTTCATTGAGATAGTCGTCTATCCATAATTCCATCATAACCTCGTCGATATATATTGAATCCATAAGAAATTGTTTTTTTCTTACTCCAACAACGTCAAAACCTAATCTTTTGAATAGATGGAGTGCCCTTTTATTAGTTGAAAAACTACTCAAAACGATTTTTTCTTTATTATTTAATATTTTTGATTCTCGTATAGCAAAGTCAATAAGATTCCTTCCAATAGTTAAATCTCTATACGTTTCTCTTATAACAATACCTAAAACTCCAACATGTCCTGCTGCATCCCAGTCAGAGTTTAAAACCTCACATTGTCCAATAATATTATAAGGTGCTTTAAGATCGAGGTTTTCAGCGACAACACAAATTTCATTTTCTTTTTTAATATTACGATACCATGAATCTTTCTCTAATTGAGATCTCACAGGAAAAAATACGGGTAAATAACTACCCTCCTCTATTACTTCATTAAAATTATGCCAAACACCATCAACATCTAATTTAGTTAAATGTTTGATAATGATATTTTCTCCAGATTTTAACTTTAAGAGCTTTTTCATTATTTAAATATAAATTTTTATAATTAAATGCCTTATGGTAATAATATGGAAAATAAAAATAATAAACCATCTCAAGAAGAGAGCGATAATAAAGATAAAGTTGGTGAACAATCAAAAAAAGCTGTAGCAAAAGATTTAGTTACATTAAAGCACGTCGAAGTGAAAAAGCAAGAAATGAGCCCAGAAGCAAGAGATCTAGCACAAACTCTAAAGGAGCGCTATTTAGAGCATGATCAATTCGAAAGACTTTCAAATGATGAAATTACAATCCTTGAAACATTTATGAATAAAAGATTATTTTTAGAACGAATCGCTATAATCGCCAACCAGTCAAGAATACCTTTAGGAATACCTGGTTTTAAAAAAGCAGAATTAGAAGAAATTCTTAAGAATTTAATTTTAAAAGGCTATATAGAATCTCAAATGGTTGGCGAGAAAAATGTTTACTTTTTAACTGAACGAGGAAAATATCGTATTCAATAATTTATTTAATTTTTATAGGATTGATCTTGTTAACAAATTTTTATTCATAAAAATTCTATAAAGGAAGGTTTAGGACCGAGATATATAATCAAAAGAAAATCTTAGTCCTTTTTTAAAATCAGTTTATTTATGGCTATATCTTGATACTCTCCACTGGGATTTTCACGTCTGATAGTCAATGGTAAAATTCTTGATCTTAACTCTATCTGGGCGATTTTTATTGGATCTATTAAACCTTTGGGCCTTTCAAGTAAAATAGGAGCTCCAAATGAAATTTGTAGGGCTCTTGCCCCCACAATCCTTGCTTTTTCGTATCTAGTTAAAAATATCGGTCCAATCTTTACATAGTTTCTGACTTTCTTGTATTCTTTACGTAATTCTCGAGACTCTAAGAAACTAGACATGATCAAAACTAAAAAAGGAGTAGTTTAAAACTTTAAAATATTTGATTTCATATAACTTTTTTGGTTTTTACTTAGTTTTAATAAGTATAAAATGATAATAAGGTTTATAAGTGCGCAGGAGGGGAATTGAACCCCTGATTTACACGGTGTGAGCGTTTAACGGTGTAGATGCGATATGTAAAATACATGTCGTCATACCACTAGACCACCCGCGCTTGTTTGTATTTAAAAATAATGAGCGATACGAATTAAATATTACTTTCTTCTTTAACTATTTTAATTTATTAAATTATTGTTAATTCAATTTAAGAATTTAGGCATTTTTTAATGATCTTATATAGTCTGTTAGTTTAAATATTTCAATTAAATTTTAAATTCAAAAACTAAAATATTTCTATATTTACTGGTGATTTTCGTAACTCCAAACGAAGAATTTATTTCTCACCCTCTTATTAAGCAAAATTTAATATCTCGACGGGAATACCAAGAGAATATTTTTATTAATTGTCTAAATAAGAACTGCTTAGTTGTCATTCCTACAGGTTTAGGCAAAACAGTCATAGCTTTAATGCTTACTGTACAAAGATTAACAGAAATCGAAGATTCAAAAGTAATTCTTTTAGCACCTACTAAACCTTTAGTAGAACAACACTATAAATCATTTTTAGAATTAACTAATCTTCCTGAAGAATCACTTATCTCTCTTACGGGGTCAATTGCTCCTGAAAAAAGAGAAAGTCTTTGGGAAAACATAAAAGTTGCTTTTATGACACCTCAAGTACTTCAAAATGACATTATTTCAGGATTATACTCGATTAAAGATGTTTCCTTAATGATTTTTGACGAGTGTCATAGAGCAATAGGAGATTATGCTTATTGTTTTCTCGCTAAGAAATATATTGATATCTCAAAGAATTCTCGAATATTAGGACTTACCGCAAGTCCTGGCTCAACTGAAGGTAAAATTAATGAGATTAAACAAAATTTATTTATCAACCATATCGAAATTAGGACAGAGAAGGATTTAGATGTTAAGCCATATATTCATAAAGTAGATAATGAATGGATAAAAGTTAAGCTCCCATCTGAATTTTTAGAAGTTAAAAAGATACTAGAAGAGAAATTAAAATCTTGTTATCGAATCTTAAAAGAAAACGATTTATTAGGCTCTTATGATATACATAAAATCACTAGAAAGGATTTATTAAAGCTAGATAATATTATAAATCGAAGAATTTCTACAGCAAGAGATAATGATGAAAAATTCCAAATGTTTAATGCTAAAAAGGTGTCAGCTAATGCCATCAGACTATCTCATATGACTGAATTAATAGAAACTCAAGGTGTAAGCGCTCTTAAAGATTATTTTAACAAGAACGAAGAGAAGATTAAAAATAATACCGCAAATAAATCATTAAAAGAATTATTTATTGATAAAGATTTTAAACAAGCTAAAAAATTTACAGAAGATCTCTATTCTAAAGGATTAGTCCACCCAAAAATAGAGAAGTTAAAATTAATTTTAATTAAACAAATAAAAGAAAATCCTGATTCGAGAATTCTAGTTTTTTGTCATTTTAGGGATTCTGTTAATAATATAGTAAAATGTTTTGAAGAAGATGAGATAATTAAAATGCATAAGTTCGTAGGACAAGCAACAAGAGGAATAGATAAAGGATTAACACAAAAAGAACAAATAACGTTGCTTAATGAATTTAAGGAGGGAATATACAATACTTTAGTCGGGACAAGTGTCGCTGAAGAAGGATTAGATATTGAAGAATGTGATTTAGTAATTTTTTATGATGTTGTCCCGAGTGCAATACGTTCCATTCAACGTCGTGGTCGAACAGGTAGAAAAAAGGAGGGTAAGGTTTTTGTATTAATGGCAGAAGGTACTAGAGATGAAGGATATTATTGGGCAGAAAAAACTAAAGAAAGGAATATGAAGGAAAGTTTAGAAAAAATTAAAAATTCTGAGTTAACACCAAAATCAGAACAATCTAATCTTCTAAATTTCATAACTAATGAAAAAAAAGAAGAAATTGAATCAATTGAATTAGATAGTCCAGATCTAAGTTCGATAAAGAAGATTGAAGATGCTGATAATTATGAGATTATCTGTGATAATCGTGAAACCGCTTCTTCAGTAGTAAGAACTTTATCACTAATAGGTATAAATTTAAAATTAGAGCAATTAGCAGTCGCGGATTACGTTATTTCAGAGAGGGTGGGGATTGAAAGAAAATCGAGTAAAGATTTTAATAATTCTATCATAGATGGAAGATTATTTACCGAATTAAGCGATCTCGGGGAACATTTTTCAAGGCCAATATTAATTTTAGAGGGTGACCCTTTTAAAGATTCAACTATTAGTGAAAATGCTCTTTATGGAGCAATAACTGCTATACTGGTTAACTTAGGCATCGCAATCTATAGAACAGAAGATTCTATAGAGACAGCAAAATTTTTATATCAATTAGCAAGAAAAGAACAATCAGTTACGAAATCGTCATTAAAGCTGAGATTTGATAAAGCGCCTATTGATACTTCTCGTCTATTAGAATATATAGTAGCGGGAATACCTGGAGTAAATACTCTTCGGGCAAAAAGCTTATTGAAAGAATTAAAGACATTACAAAATATTTTCTTAGCTGATATTCCAGATTTAACGAAAATTGAGAATGTTGGTAAAAAAATCGCTCAACAAATTTATAAAATTGGCAGATATGAATATAAAAATAAGTCCTAAATTCGAATAATAATAAAATCCCTAATTTATTAAAACAATAAAAAAGATTTTTAATATTTTCAATAATAATTTATAATATTATTGAATTTTATTGAGTAAGGATACATATTCAAAAAAAGTTGAGCGAGAGAGGATATGATAAAATTTAAGGTTGTAGTTGCTGGAGCTAAAAATGTAGGAAAAACCAGTTTGCTTCGCCGCTTTGCTACCGGTAAATTCGAAAGATCTACATTATCTACAATTGGTGTTGATTTTGAAACAAAAAAAGTAGTTGTAGATGATACTGAGATCCTGCTTAATATTTGGGACTTCGCGGGTGAAAAAAAATTTCGACTCCTCTTTCCTTCTTATGTGTCTGGCGCTTCTGGAGCTTTAATGTTATATGATATTACAAATGAAGACTCTTTAAATGATCTGTATGATTGGATCAATGTTATTTCTTCTGTGCCCAATTCTCCTAAAACAAAAATATTAATCGAAGCGAAGAGTGATTTAAAGAGAAAAGTTAAAAGAGAAAAGGCACTAGAAATTTTTGATAAGTTTAAATTTCAAGGAGAAATGTTAAGTACGTCGGCAAAAACAGGTGAAAATGTTGAAAAAGCCTTTGAAATGTTGGGTAGAGAAATTCTTAAAAATTCATTAAAGAGATGTTCTAATTGTGGAAAACATTATCCGTTAGAATTAAAATTCTGCCAATATTGTGGTTCTAAGACAAATTAAATATCCTTTTTTGTTATTTTTTTATATGTCTTCTAATTGTTTCTCATTTTAAAATCATGAAATTATTGCTAGTTAGTATAACTAGATCTTTTAAAACAGTTTTTAGCTTAAAGAAAAATTTATTTAACACAATTAATAAGAAAAACTATATTAATACGTTCTAAGGTTATAAAATTTGAATTATAATATTAACCAAGACATTCAAGAGATAATAAAAAGACTTAGAAAAGATAATATATCTTTTGAAGGAAAAACAATTTTAGTAACTGGGGGCGCAGGTTTTCTGGGCTCTTGGGTTTGTGATGTTCTAGTTGAACAGGGGGCATATTGTATCTGTTTAGATAATTTATCCTCTGGGAAACCTAAAAATATATTACATTTAATGGAGAAAGACAATTTTCGCTTTATTAATCATGATATATCATATCCAATATATTTTGGGATGAGTTATCACCCATTAGGTATATGTGTAGCAGATATCAAAAAAATTGATATAATTATGCATATGGCGAGTAGAGCATCTCCTTTTGAATTTCAGGAAGAACCTATATCTATACTCAGAAGTAATACACTAGGAACATTGAATTCTTTAGGAATTGCTAAATTCCATAATGCAATTTTCTTTTACACAAGCACATCTGAAGTCTATGGAAATCCTCCAAAAGAAGTTATTCCAACACCAGAAAGTTATTTTGGAAATGTAAATCCTGTTGGCCCTAGAAGTTGTTATGATGAATCCAAACGAGCTGGAGAAGCTTTTATTAAAGCTTATGAACTTCAACATAAAATGAGAGCGAAAATAGTAAGGATTTTTAATACTTCAGGACCTAGGATAAGACATGGTCCAGCGTTTGGAAGAGTTGTTCCTAATTTTATACACCAAGCACTTCATGATGAAGATATAACTGTATTTGGAGATGGTTCACAAACGAGGTCTTTTACTTACGTTGTAGATGAGATTGAAGGCATACTAAAAATGGTATATAAAGATGAAGCTATAGGGGAAGTTATTAATTTAGGTAATAATAAAGAATATACCATATTAGAAATTGCTCGTATTATAAAAGAATTAGCCAACTCCAATTCAAAAATAGTTTTTAAAACATTGCCTATTGATGATCCTACATATAGGTGCCCTGTTATTACAAAAGCAAAAACCATTCTCAATTGGGAACCAATAACGTCACTAGAAGAAGGATTAAAGAAAACTATTGCTTGGTTTAAAGATAATGAACGAGATAACTAAAGAAAATGAAAAAAAAGACTTAAAAATCTCGAATAAACATTTTGAGATAGTACTTAAAATTAGTCTGATTATTGGGATCCTTATCGTTTCAGGTTTTATCATATATTATTTATTAACACCTGAACCTGGGAACATAACATTTGGAATTTTAAATGAAGATAAAAAAGCAGAAAACTACACAACTGAAGCATCTGTTAATGAGACTATTTCATTTCATTTAACTGTTGGAAATCATTTAGATAGAAATTTTACATTCGGATTTAAAATAAAGAAAGGTAATAGTAATACTAATTTGAGCTCATCTGGCTCAAATGGAACATTATATCTCACAATAGGAAATTTTACTTTGAAGCCTAATCAAGGGAAAATTTATGGGAAGTATTCTATATCATTTGCAGAAGCTGGAGAAAATCAGAAAATTATTGCCGAATTGTGGGAAATAAATAATAAAACTGAAGAATATTTTAATATTATGTATCTACGGATAAATATCACTAATTAATTTGCTCCTCCAATTACGCCCACGGATTTTATTCTTACCCATGGAGCTTGAAATGCTCCGTATATTCTATATTCTTTTGAAACAGCATCAATGTTTTGAAATAAATCTATCAAATTTATACCTATCATTGTTTCATTCAGAGATTCCTTAATCTCTCCGTCTTTTATTAAATTTCCATGAAGAATCAATCCAGAAAAATCACCAGTTGAGATATTAGGAGAATCTCCTGTATAATTTAATATAATTCCTTTTTTTGTATCCTTTATAATTTCTTTAAAGTTTATATCTCCTGGTTTCATAATAAAATTTGTAATCCCAATTGATGGAATTGAAATGTAAGAACTCCGAGAAGCATTTCCAGTACTTTCAATGCCTTCTTTTCCAGCGGTGTAACTGTTATGTAATAATCCAGTTTTTAGAAAATTTCCATTCTCTAAGATCTTTTTATTTTTACAAGGGACTCCTTCATCATCAAATATCTGAGAACCAGCTGCATTATGAATCAATCCATTATCTTCTATATTTAAAAACTCTGAACCTATTTTTTCACCCCTTTTATCTACTAAGAAGCTTCTTTTATATTGAAAAGTCTCTGCGTTAATGGCTGCAGCAACAGGTCTTAAAATTAAACTTATTACACCTTTTGGAGTTAAAATTACCGGTACTTTCATATTTTTAATTTTCTTCCTATTAAGATTCCCTTTAGCATCTTCTAGCGCCAAATTTGCGACATTTATAGCATTCAACCTATTTAGACTTCTCTCTATTTGCCTTTCATAACCGGAAGATGTTTCTTTACTTACCTTATCCTTAACTATGATATTTGAAGATATTACACAACTTGTATCCTTTCTGGAGACATTTAAACCATTAGAATTAAAAATATATGTTTTAGAGTAACTTGATATAAAGTTCCCAGATTGGGAAATTGCCATCTCATCATCTTTACAAATTTTAATCAAATCGTTGATATAATTTAAGGAATCTTCTATTTGCAAATACTTTAAATTATTATCAAATAAACCCCTAACCACGGGATAGGTTTTGAATGAACCCGGTAAATTCTTAAAATCTGGATCAGGTGTTGCAACCTTCATCATTTTGATAGCTACTCGGCATATTTTCTCTATAGTAGTGTTATCTAATTTATTTGAATATGCAAAACCTAAAGCTCCATTCTTATTAATGACTCTGATTGAAAAACCATTATCCTCTCCAGTTTCACTATTTTTAATTGAATTCTCTTCTATTTCAATATTGATATAATTACTTTTCTCAAAGAAAATATCTGAACATTTTATCTCTGAACTCTCTTTTTCAATTAATTTCAAACAGAATTCAGCTAATGAATGAATGTCTGAATTATCCATTTAATTCAAACCCCCAACAGTTATATCATCTATTCGTACATAGGGTGCTCCATCACATACTCTAACATGCTGACCACCTTTTCCACACATTCCAACTGAATAATTAAACGTTTTTTCATTACCGATTGCAGAAATTTTATTTAAAACTTCAAGAATCATACCACTAAGAGAGACATCTCTCATGATTTCCTTTCTTTCTCCATCTTTAATCTTAAATGAAATTCTGCATTTGAATTGAAAATTCCCAGTAGTTGGATCAGTATATCCATACTGAAAATCCTCACATAAAATTCCATCTTTGGTATCTTCAATTATTTCTTTTAGACTCCAATCTTTGGGTTCTATATATGTAAATCCCATTCGTACTTGAGGTCTCTCAGAACTTACGGATGCCCTACCATGACCATTTGGGGGAACATTCATTCTTGAAGAAGTCTCTAAATTATGTAAATAATTTTTGAGAATACCATTCTCAATAATTATAGTTTTTTGTGAAGGAATTCCCTCGTCATCTACAAAATAACTACCAAATAACTCATAAGGCAAGTTAAATCGTTTAGCTTGACCCATCGAGGGATTATCTATTATTGTTACTTTTTCTGAAGCAACTTTTTTACCTATCATCCCCGCTAATATACTTTCATTGTTAAGCACTAAATCCGCTTCACAACTGTGACCAAATGCTTCATGAATAATTGTTCCGGTCAATTTAGAGTCTGCAATAACTGTTAATTTGCCTCCAACTGGAGATTTAGCATTCAATAATTCTATTGCTTCTTTAGCGGTTTTTTTACTTAAATTCATAGCTTTTTCAGTTTCAGCAATTTCATAACCTCCAATGCCCGCAACTGAGTTTATAGAACTCTGTGTAGTTCCATTTTTATTAGTAAAAACCATACAAAATAATCTTAAAAATGATAGATCTTGAATAATATTGCTTCCAAAGGAATTTAAAAATAAGGTTTGAGAATGTCCATCCATATATAGAGTATGTGTGTTTTTTACATAGGATGAATAATCTGAGGCAATTTTTTCATGATTTTTAACTAGGTTAATTTTATAATCAATATCTATATCTTCTAGTTTCTTTTTTCTATTACTCACATAGTTTTGAATTAATGAATTGCTTTGAGCAATTTTAAATTTAATTTTTGTTAATGATTCAGAAAGTATAGCTAATTTTATAGCTTTCTGTAAACCTATTTTAATTGACTCGCTTTTTAGGTCTTTTAAAACAGAAAAACCCCAACCACCATTTATAAATGCTCTGATACCACAATTAATAATTTCAAAAGATGAAATTTCCTTACTTTTTTGATTAGTAAAATCTAAACTAGTTCCATTATTTACTTCAGCCCTAATATCCCAATATTCAGCTTTATCGTTAGCTATTCGATTTAATTGATTAATTAAATTTTCATCAATTCGTTTTAATTCATCTGAAATTTCCATCTTTCTTATAGGTGGGTTTTAAAATATCATCATATCAATTATAGCTGAGTGATTATCACTCCATCATCAAAAAAAGAGAAGAATAGCTTAAATACCTTTCTTTTTTATCCTAATCTTAGGAGTAAAATATTGAATAATTTGACTTTAATTTAGATCTTATCCTTTAATTTCTTAACTATTGAGATTGCATCTCTAATTGAACATACTTTCGTAAATTTAGTTGAATTTTTAAATGAAAATGAATGGTTACATTTCCAACATTTTTTTGATTTTATAATTCTTTTACTATAATACCATTCTCCACAATTATAACACCTAAAAAAATAGTATTTTTGACTATTATACATATTGTTTTAGATGATAGTAAATCAAAATATAATATATAATAGCAATTCAAATTTCTGATTTTTACATAGTAATATTTTAAGATTAAAATCTTCAATAAAATAAGATATATTTTTTGATGTTTCATTATTTTAATTAAGACTAAATAAAAAAGAGAAGGAATAATGGATCATAAATTTATTCATCCAATAGAAACGCGATATCGAACTGAAATAGCTAATATGTTTACAGAAGAAAAGAAATTAGAAAATTGGTTAAAGGTTGAAGCAGCATTAGCACAAGTTCATTCTGAATTAGGGACCATTCCACAAAATGCCGCAGACGAAATTACTAAAAAAGCAAATTTAGATTATGTAAAGTTAAAAAGAGTAAAAGAAATTGACAAAGAAATTCATCATGATTTGATGGCAATGGTGAAGAGTTTAGCAGAACAATGTGAAGATAATGCTGGTAAATATATTCATATTGGTGCGACAAGCTATGATATTGAGGATACCGCTACTGCTCTACAATTAAAAGAAGCATTAAATTATCTTTATGATTCTCTATTAGATTTATTAAAAATTTTACTAAGGTTAACAGAAGAAAAAAAAAATCTGATTTGCATAGGTAGAACACATGGTCAACACGCAATTCCTACAACTTATGGCATGAAATTTGGTGTATGGGCGTATGAAATAAGTAGGCATCTTGATAGGGTTTCTGAAATCCGAAATCGAATATCTTTCGGGAAAATGTCAGGTGCTGTTGGAACAATGGCTAGTTTTAATGAAAAAGGTATAATTATTCAAAAAAATTTAATGAATAAGCTTGGTTTAAATCCCGTGCTTATAGCAAATCAAGTCATACAAAGAGATAGGCATGCAGAAGTCATCTTTTTAACAGCTTTAATTGGGCAAACATTAGCTAAAATCGCAACAGAAAACAGAATTCTGCAAAAAACTGAAATTTCAGAGATGTTTGAACCGTTTAAGAAATCACAAGTTGGAAGTTCGACTATGCCACATAAAAGAAACCCGCATAAATCCGAAAGAATTTGTAGTTTGGCGAGAATTCTAAAATCTAATGTTAATGTCGCATTGGATAATATAATCTTAGAAGATGAAAGAGATTTGACGAATTCTGCATCTGAGAGAGTAATTTTTGCTGAAAATTTCATACTTTTAGATTATATGATAAGTCAATTAAGTCAAAATTTAAAAGGATTAGAATTTAATGAAAAAAAAATTGAGGAAAACCTTAACCTTACGAAGGGTGCTTGTCTTACTGAAAAAGTTATGGTTCAATTAGTCAAGCGAGGTATAGGAAGACAAGAAGGTCATGAAATATTAAGACAAGCCTCAATAAAAGCCCGGAAAGAAGAATTATACATGAAAGATATTTTAATTAAAAACCAAAAAATTAAAGAAAAGTTCTCGAAAGAAGAATTAGATGATTTGTTTGATCCTCATAAATATATTGGTAAAGCTATCGATCAAATCGATAATTTAATAAAAACTCTAAAAAGTAAGTATAAGTTTTAAATTTTGAAAATGGCTGAAAATAACAATTTGTATAGAAAGTTAGGAGTTTCATCTAAAAAAGAAGATGTTCATAAGGCTTTAAAATCAATAGATAAAGGTTTATATCCAGGAGCATTCTGCAAAATCATAGAAGACATAGATAATGGAGAAAAATACTGCTCAATTTTTCATTCTGATGGAGCGGGTACAAAAGCAAGTTTAGCTTATATGTATTATAGAGAAACAGGAGATATTTCAGTTTTTAGAGGTATTGTAAGGGATGCTATGGTTATGAATCTTGATGATTTTTTATGTGTAGGAGCAACAGGTAATATTTTCTTTTCGAATAAT
>CAYNEU010000643.1:0-2615 GCA_964396275.1 uncultured archaeon
TAAATAATTCAATATTTTTATATTTTACCTTTCAGACGGTATGTTGCGTTTTCAGAATCATTCAAGGGATGACTGTTGCAAATAGAAGTGTACTGAAAGATCCAGAGTCGCTAGATTTCTATGAGAAAATGAAAGAAGAACTTAATAAATAATAATTAGTATTAATTTTTCTTTTAATCTTATTTATTTAATACTATTTTGATTAAATAACATTAAAATTATAATAATATATTGAAAAAAATAAGGAGCTAATTTTAAAAAGTAAAATTTATTATACAGCCTATTTTAATCCTAATCCTTTTGCGATTCTATCGCCCCAAGTCGAATCAGCTTTATGAAAATATTGAAGCATTCGTTCCTGAATGGACTTGGGTACGGTTTTTAAGCTATTAACAAGATTTTGGATTAAACGATCCTGTTCATCAGGGGGCATCAATCTGTAGAGATTACCTGGTTGAATAAAATCCGCATCTACTCTCGGTTGATTATATCTGTCCGCATCTCCAGAAATCTTTAAAGGTGGTTCTTTAAAAGCTGGGTTTTCTTTAGGTCCACCAAAGCTATTGGGCTCATAAACTACTGCGGCTCCAGCATTACCATCAAACCTCATAAGACCATCCCTATGATATGTATGAACTTCGGCTTTTGGGCGATTGATTGGCAAACTTTGATAGTTCACACCTAACCTATATCTATGCGCATCACCATATGAGAATAGTCTCCCTTGAAGCATTTTATCTGGTGAAAAGGAAATACCCGGTACTCGATTCGAGGGATCAAATGCGGCTTGTTCGGTTTCCGCAAAATAGTTATCTGGATTCCTATTTAACTCCATAATTCCCACTTTAATTAATGGATAATCCTTATGAGGCCATACTTTAGTGAGGTCGAAGGGATTCCATTCATACGTTTCAGCTTCCAGTTCTGGCATGATTTGTACCGATAATTCCCATTTAGGATAGTCTCCTCTTTCAATTCTTTCAAAAAGATCACGAGTTGCCCAATCCGGATCTTTACCTGCAATCTCATCAGCTTCGGCTTGGGTGAAACACTTTATTCCTTGCATAGTTTTGAAATGAAATTTAACCCAGAAACGTTCGTCATTTGCATTTATAAAACTATAAGTGTGGCTACTATAGCCATTCATATGGGGAAAACCTCTCGGGATGCCTCGATCAGAAAATAGAATGGTTATTTGATGTAAAGATTCAGGAACTAGAGACCAGAAATCCCACCACATTGTTTGAGATCTCAGGTTTGTTTGTGGCATACGTTTCTGTGTGTGGATGAAATCACTGAATTTTAAGGCATCTCTGACAAAAAATACTGGTGTATTATTACCTACTAAATCCCAATTCCCTTCTTCTGTATAAAACTTTAGTGCAAAACCTCTGACATCTCTAACTGTATCAGCTGAACCTCTTTCACCTGCTACCGTTGAGAAACGGGCGAACATTTCGGTTTTTTTGCCAATCTTAGAGAAGATTTTAGCTTTAGTATATTTAGTAATATCATTAGTAACCGTAAAAGTACCATGAGCTCCGGCTCCCTTTGCATGTACTACTCGTTCGGGGATACGTTCTCTAGCAAAAGTAGCTAATTTCTCAAGTAAATGTACATCTTGCATTAGGACGGGGCCTTTTTCGCCTGCAGTCTCAGAGTTTTGATTATCAGAGATAGGTGCTCCACCAGCAGTAGTAAGGGTTTTATTATCTTCTTTTTTATCTGCCATATTTATTAACCTTTCTTTACTTTTTCGTAGTTCTAATTTTAGTCGTTTTTTGATTATATTTAAGTATTTTTCTTATAACATATATAAATAGTTAATTAAGAATTATTCCTAATTAGGAATAAATATTAAACAGTAATTATTATTAAAAAAGATTATATTTTTATAATAAAAGCAATTTTATAAGTTTGGCTTTTTATCTAAATGTGTTTCAAAGAAAAGTGATATGAATGGATGATCAAGAAATAATTGATCTTTTTAGGGAAAATGAATTTAAAGTTACCGCTCAGCGTTTAGCAATATGCAAATTCATATTTTCAAGAGAAGATCATCCTTCTGCCGATCAAATTTACCAAGAATTAAAAATTGATTATCCTACAATAAGCTTAGGAACAATTTATAAAACATTACATTTATTAAAAGAATTAGGATTAATACAGGAACTAGGTTTCAATGAAGGAAGTATAAGGTATGATCCAGATATGGAACTCCACATAAATATGGTATGTTCTAAGTGTGGAAAAATTTCGGATTACAAAACTGAAAATGTTAAAAAATTATGGAGTGCTATTATATCAGATCTAGGAATTAAACCTAAAGGGCAACGTATCGATATATACTATGAATGCGATGATTGTAAATAAAGTTAGTTGATATAATCCTTTTTATAAGATTATCCATAAAATTAGAAGAAAATTGATTATATTCTACAGAGAATAATTATAAAAAAGCTTAGCCTATTATAAACTAAAAGACCTATATCTTAATTACAGTTTTTATTAAAATAAGATGCTTTTTTGCCCTAAATGTGGAACAAGGAACAAAACTACATATAATTACTGTCGTAAATGCGGAACGAAAATTAAATACTCAATCGAAGATATTA
>CAYNEU010000644.1:0-6022 GCA_964396275.1 uncultured archaeon
TATGAGTTAGGAAAAAAGATTTTGAATTACATTGTTGCTAAATGTAATACTATGACCCAAAGAGACGGGAAGTTTTATTCTATATGGGAACAGCCTGCAGAAAGCTCAAATTCAAGAATGGCTCGATTAGATTTAAAACATTTTCCAAAGAAAGCAATAGTGCAATCGTCTGGCATTTCTGCTTATTATACTAATTCAGGTCACTTTAGATATGATGCTGAAATACCACTATCTCAACGAATTAAAAAACAAGGTGATTATCATCCAATCGTAAATGGAGGCGTTATAACGCATATTTGGCTTGGAGAGCAAAAACCCGATATCAATGGTTTATGGGAACTTACAAAGAATATCTGTCTTAATACAAACACCGCATACTTTGCTTATACAATTGATTTTATTTATTGCCCTTCATGTAGGAGAATGTTTAGAGGGACTCAATTTAGTTGTCCTAAATGCAATTCTGAGGATGTAAAAGTGTATTCAAGAGTTACAGGATATTATAGTGAAGTAAATAGATATAATCCCGGAAAAAAGGCAGAATGGAAAGCTCGTAAACGCGAACGTCTTTTTTATTAATTTTTACATTTCTACTTTTTAAATATTATCGTACTTTATACTATCTATGATTAAAGAGAATTTACTTAAAGAAGTTCAAGAAATCGTAGACAAATGGATCCATAATCACGGGGGGTATTGGCCTCCATTATCAATGATTTGTGCTAGTATGGAAGAATTAGGAGAAGTAGCAAGAGAAGTAAATTCTCTTGAAGGATATAAAACGAAAAAGTCCAATAATTTAGAGTCTAATTTAGGAGAAGAATTAGCAGATCTTCTTTTTTCTATCGTATGCGTTGCTAATCATTATAAAATTGATTTAGGAAAACAATTTAATAAAATTATTGATAAATATTCAAAGAGAGATTCAAAACGATTTTTATAATTTAGGATAGTTCCAAAGTAATTTTATTCAATAAAGTACAATTTAATTTGTAATTTATAAAATTTTAATTGTTTAAATTTTTCTATTTTATGAATTAATAAGAAAGTAACACAGATTTAATAATACAACTATGTTAAAAGAAGGATTAGAAAAGCAAGAAATACTGAAAATTCTCAATGAAAAATTAAAAAGTGATTATTCATATAAATCAGGCTCTATATTAGGTTCCATGTGCACTGACCCTTTAGCTATTGCAGTTGAAATCTATATGAAATATGTTGCTAAGAATCTTGGAGATCCAGGTTTATTTTTAGGGACCGCTGACTTAGAAGAAGAATTAGTTTCTGAAATTGGTGAGCTTTTTAATGGAGAAAAGATAATTGGGACTTTCACCACGGGTGGTTCAGAATCAAACTTAATAGCTATGAGGATTGCTAAAAAATTAAGGCCTGATATTTCTTTTCCAGAAGTTGTGGTACCCTGTTCTGCACATGTATCTTTTGATAAAGCAGCTGATTTACTTGGGATTAAACTTAGAAAAGCAAAATTAAATGATAATTTTGAACTAGATCTCAATCATTTTAATTCACTAATAAATACTAATACTTGTGGTGTTGTAGGAATTGCAGGAACTACTTCTTTAGGTTTGATAGATCCAATAGAAGATATTGGAAATCTAATTGAGAATAAAGATATATTTTTTCATATCGATGCTGCATTTGGAGGATTTATTTTACCCTTTCTAAAAGAATTGAACTATCCCATCCCTTCGTGGGATTTTTCAGTAAATTCAGTTGATTCCATAACCGCAGATCCACATAAAATGGGTTTAGGAATCATTCCTTCAGGAGGTTTTTTTTTAAGAGAACCTTCAATTTTACAAAAAATAGGATTTGAAATTCCGTATTTAGCGGGAGGAAATTTTAAACACTTCCACATAGTGGGAACTAGATCTGGGGGAACAGTAATAGCATTTTGGGTAATCTTAAAATATTTAGGTTTTAATGGATTTAAACAAATCATAAAAAAGTGTATGGATACCACCCAATATTTAGCTAAACGAATAAATGAAATAAAAGGAGTAAGGTTGGCTACTAATCCAGTTATGAATATTGTTGGAATTACTACCGAAAATAAAGAAAGTATTTGTAAAATTGATGAAGAATTACGAAAGAGAAATTGGATGGTAGGTAAATTTGAAGATTTCAATCTTATTAGAGTGGTAATTATGCCACATGTTCAAAAAACCCATTTACAAAATTTTACAGATGATTTAGAGGAAATTTTAAAAAAGTTAAAAATTTCTTAAGATTCGAATAGAAGTTTTATAAAAATTACCGCTTTAATTAATATAGTTAGAAAAAAAATATATTTAGTACAAATTATTATTAAATTAATAGTAAGGTTTTTTGGGAGTTTAATTTCAAAAACTTGGAATTAAGACTATGGGCAAAGAAAAAAAAACACTTGGAATAAAAACAACTAGATATTTTACAAAAAATTGTTCTAAGTGTAGTTTTGAATATCCTAATTGGTTTACTAATTGTCCTAAATGTGGAGCAGCGTGGGATGATACAGAAATTATCACCACTCCAAAAGAAGCCAATAAAAAAACAATTAAAATTGTTGTAAAAATCACGGAAGAAACTTTTAATAAAGCTATTTTTACTGTAAATTTAATTTTTAGTGCTGATCAAGGGAAATCATGGTACCAAATGGAAATGGAATCTAAAATGGACTATTACATAGCTGAAATTGCTGAAGTTCCCATTGGTTCGATTATCATTTATTACGTCGAAGTTTGTTTAGAAGATGGAGAGAGAATAATAGAAGATAATGATCATAAATACTTTTTTTATAAAGTTGGAGTCCCAATTGGAGAAACTGAACCCGAAACACCCAAACCAGAACGTAAAGCGTTAGAAAGAAATATTAAAGAAACCCCTATCAAACCCCAAAAGTATACTAAACCGCCCTTAGAATTATCAGCAAAAAAAACTTATGTTACTAAAGAAATGGTTGAAAAATCCACATTAGTTCCTCAAGATCAAATTAAAGCTCCTGTAGAAGAAAATCCTTATGAGTCTGCTAAAGTTGAACCGACAATATTTGGGAAACCACAAACACAAATCGATCCCGAATTAAAAGTATGCATCCATTGCAAATCAAAAATTAAAAAAATGTGGAGCATCTGTCCAATTTGTGGAAAATCGCTCTGATTTAAACGATTCAACTACCTAAATGTGATACATACTAAATATTTAGAAATACATTTTAAAGGAAGGAAGATATAAAAATAACTTGATTCTAAATCATATATTATAAAGGGGTGCCACATTTATTACAAAATTGATAATCGCTCGATAAAATTGCTCCACACTTTCGACACATGATAATTTCTTTTTCTGAGGATTTTGATACTTCTGATTGAACTGGTTTGCTTTCTACATCTGATATATTTGGTATAATTCTTAATTTACTGACCTCTTGAATTTCAGTTCTTTTTTTTGCTGTAAATGGCATAAAATCTGCGACTGTAGATTTCTCTGTCTCATCAGTTTTTTGGCTTAAAGTTTGAAATAGAGAGGAAGTACTTGATACTTCTGCTGTTGGGGTAGTAGGGACTGAGACTGTAGTTTTAGATTCTATTTTTTCTTTCTTTTCTTTTTTAGGTTTTTCTTTCTTTTCTTTCTTAGCTTTTTTCATATCCTCTAATAATTTTTGTTGACTTTCCTTTTCTTCTTGGAGTTTTTTCTCCTTCTCCGCTTTCTTTTTCTGCTTTTCAGCCTTTTTCATATCTTTCTTAGAATAAACTGGTTCTGGTAAGTAATCCATCAAAGAATCTGATTTTGTTTCTTGGGTATCTTGCGGCATTAAAAAAGGAGCACTACTTGAAGGTTTACTATCAATAGGTGGTTTTACTAATGGAGATTGAAATCCTTCTGGTGCGGGAGCGGGAACAGGTACGTTTGATGTAAAAGGTACTGCTTTTGGTTTATATGTTTCATCTTTACTCGTTATAATTCTTGGTTCAGAAGGACCATGTAGTTGTTCTTCAGGCAATTCATTCGTTAAAATTTCTTCTGGTGTTTTAAAGTTGAAAACGACGGGTTGTTTACTTTCTTTTTCAATTTGTGATTCTGGTAAAGGTATTTCTGGTTCAAATTCAGGTTCAAATACAGGTGTTGGTTCTGGAACTGGTGGAGCTTCGAACTCAAATTCAGGTTCTGGTTCAAATATTGAACTTGGTTCATTGTTTCCGGAAGATATAGGTTCTGGAACTGGAGGGGCCGCAAAATCAAATTCTGGTTCTAATTGACTTAAAGGTGTTGGATAGGTTCCTGTTGCTGTTGTGAGAATTTGACCAGGACTGAACACAATTCCTTTTGAAATTAACTGATCAGGGACTCCTGATCCGATCATTAAACATGCAAGAATATAAAAGCAATCACCAACCCCTTCACCCGTTTTCGCTGAAGTTTCCATATAATACAAATTAAAATTACTTGTGAAATCATTAATTTCTTCTAAGGAGACAGCTCTTAGTTCGGTCAAATCACTTTTATTACCAACAAGGAGTAAAGGAATCTCTGTTTTAACATTCGCTCTTACTTCTTCTATCCATTGAGGAAGATGTTCAAAGCTTGCACCATTTGTAAGATCGAAGATCAATAATGCTCCTAAAGATCCTCTATAATACATTGGTCTAATTGAACTAAACCTCTCCTGTCCTCCTGTATCCCATATTTGAAGCTTTGCTCGTATTGGGCCTTCAACAGAATCGATATTAATCGTTTTTACGTGGAAATCTACCCCAATCGTCATTTTATAATCTTCAGTGAAAAAACCCTTACTAAATCTGAGAGTTAAAGCAGTTTTCCCGACACCACCATCTCCTACGACAATCGATTTAAAGAGATAATCATATTCTTCAGCCATTACATGTCCCTATATTAAGTTTCAATTTATTATATAATGAACTATTTTCTAAAATGGTCTAGCTTTTATATAATATAACTATAAATACAAATTTATAATTTTATTTATATAACGATATTCTGTTATTTTAATAATAACAATGTAAGATATCGTAATAATATTTTTTTTTAAATTCAAAAATATTGTGAAAGTCATAAAATTTAAAGAAAAATACTATTATTAAAATAACATTTTTCGCACTCACTAAGAACTTCTTTCCTTATTAATATGAGATTCTGTTTTAAAAAAAAATATTCTAAGTTAGTTTATGAGCTTCTTCACATATATCTATATTTTCAAACCATTGGTTGATTTTGTTTAAATCCTGTTGAGGAAATTCATATGAATGTTCTCGATCTGGATATATTCCATTTAAGACTTCGTCTCTATAATCCTTTAAAGCTTGACTAATAGATTCACCAATATTACCAAAATATTTCAGAAATTTGGGTTTAAAATCTGTAAAGATGCCTAACATATCATGAATAACCAAGATTTGACCATCACAATGAGGTCCAGCACCAATACCTATCGTCGGGATATCAATGGAATTCGTAATTAATTTAGCTATTTGCCAAGGGATACTTTCTAAGACTATTGAAAAAACACCAACTTCTTCTAAATTTTTTGCATCTAATATTAATTTTTTAGCAGCTTCAATCGTCTTACCTTGAACCAAAAAACCTCCGAATTGATAAATAGCTTGTGGAGTAAGGCCAATATGGCCCATAACTTGAATATCTGCCTTGATCATTGCTTTAATTGTAGGACAAATTTCTGTTCCACCTTCAACTTTAACAGCTTCAGCACCACCTTCTTGGATAAAACGCCCTGCATTTTTAACGGCGTCTATTTTATTTATTTTATAAGAGAGATAAGGCATATCTCCCACAATTAAAGCATTTGTTACACCTCGACTAACTGCTTTAGTATGATGAATCATTTCATCCATAGATACTGATAATGTGTTTTTATATCCAAGCATAACCATTGAAAGTGAATCTCCGACAAGTATTAGATCAATACCACTCCTATCAACTATTTTTGCGAATGAATAATCATATGATGTTAGTGTAACAATTTTTTCGCCTTTTTTCTTTT
>CAYNEU010000645.1:0-1675 GCA_964396275.1 uncultured archaeon
TTTGTTAATGAAGAAATTAAAACTATAAATGGAATCCAATTACCTATGCATGTTTCAAGTTTTATAGATATTTTTAAAATGACTCATAAAATAAATTTCGATGTGGAAAAAAAAAATACCCCCTAAGGGAAAATTCCTCTCAATTCAATTGCTTTAGCTAATCTTGCAATAGCAATCATATAAGAGGCTATTCGTAATGTAACATTCTTTTCTTTTGATAGTTTATACACATTCTCAAATGTATTACCAAGAATAATTTTTAATTCATGATTAATTCTTTCTAAATTCCAAAAATAGCTATGAATATCTTGAATATATTCAAAATAAGAGACACATACACCTCCAGCATTAGCAAGAATATCAGGCACTACTATTATTCCTTTTTTCTTCAAGATCTCATCAGCATCTGGAGTAGTTGGGCCATTAGCTCCTTCTAATACAATTTTACATTTTACTTTATTAGCATTTGCTATTGTTATTTGGTTTTCCATTGCTGCAGGAATAAGAATGTCACATTTTAGCGTTAATATTTCTTCATTATTGATATAATTGTAGTCTTTATTCTGAAAATCCTTTAAATAATTCTTCCCATCTCTCCACTCTAATAACTCCTTAATATTTATTCCACTATTTGAGTATAAACCTCCACTTATGTCTGATACAGCAATTATTTTGCACCCGTTATCATATAAAATTTGAGCAATATTTCCCCCAACATTACCAAATCCCTGAACAACAATACTCTGGCTTTTAAGATCCATATTCATTTTCTTACATAACGCATCGAGAACAAAAAATAACCCCATTCCAGTAGCAGTTTCTCTCCCTACTGAACCTCCTATTTCTATTGGTTTACCAGTTACAACTCCAGGAATGGCCCTACCTTTATGCATGGAATAGGTGTCCATAATCCAAGCCATGATTTGAGGATTAGTATTTACATCTGGAGCGGGAATATCCATATCTGGGCCTATAATATTTATTATTTCTGCTGTATATCTCCGAGTTAATCTTTCTAACTCGCTTTTTGATAATTTTCTGGGATCAACACATACCCCTCCTTTTGCTCCCCCTAGAGGTAGACATAATAGGCTACATTTCCAAGTCATCCAAGTAGCTAATGCTTTAACTTCATCAAGATTGACATTTGGAGCAAATCTAATGCCTCCTTTACCAGGACCACGAACAGTTGAATGTTGTACTCTGTATCCCTCAAATATCTCAAGATTTCCATCATCCATTTTGATTGGAATCGATACAATTAAGGAACGTTCTACCCTTTTAAGATATTTCTTTACATTATCATTTAAACCCATCTCTTTGGCAACAATGTCAATTTGTTTCTTTGCCATTTCGAATGGATTTGCTTCTGTAATTATTTCTTTCTCTTCCTTTCCAGAAATTTCAATTTCATCTGGAGAAATTAAAGTTTCTGGATAAATGAATTTCATCTGGTCTTTTTCTTTATTTTCTAACATTTCGAATAAAATTCGTTTATGAGTTTTTCTTTTAAATTCAATAGAAGATATCTCTTCATTTTATATATGTCATTTAATATTTATAAATATGTCGAACAAAATCCTATCATAGATATATCAAAACGAAGGGCATTCGGAGAACCCTAATAGAAGTGAAACCTATTCAACTAGACATTTTGCACTAAAAGGAATAAAAA
>CAYNEU010000646.1:0-4251 GCA_964396275.1 uncultured archaeon
AGCTAAATTAACACTTAAAGGGAGTCATGAATATGAAGATTTGATTCTTGAAATAGTGACAAGTGGAATTTCAAATTCAGATGAAAAGTTCGAAATTAAAGGAAAATTAATATCTGGAGCAGACATTTCTGACGTGATAAATAGTTTAGGGTATAATTGGGATCTTAAAGAATCATCAGGTCAAACGAAAAATTATAAAGCAGAGATCATAGACCAAACAAATAGAGATTTATTATTAGAGAGTATTGAAAGATTTCGGGAAAATAGTTATTTTCTGTTATCATTTAACCTAAACCCGAGTTGTAAGGTGACAACTAAAAAAAACATACCTCAGCCATCTAAAAAGAAAGTTGAAGATGATGATGTAAATAAAAGGATTCAATTTTGTACAGGATATATTAGTAATACTGAAAAAAATCTTAACTATACGTTAGACGCTATTTTATCAGACTTTAAATCAGAACTCCCTAAAAACTGGAAAACAATCACACTTTTTAATAATTATAAAATAATTGACGTTGAAATTCCTAAAAACATCAAAAATTCAAGATTATTAAGAATAATGGCTATAAGAAAAGGTACACTATTTCGAACTGTCAATGTAGATGGTGAAATTATTGAAAAACAATATTCTATCGTCGTCTAAGAATTAAAATTAATTTCTCTTGAGATATGTTTCAAAAAATTTAATTTTTACCAAAGATAATTATATATCAAGTTAAAATTATATTACAAATGAGGCTAAGTCATATTATAGAATTAAATCCTTACTTACAGTCTTTTTTATACATTATTGGTGGTGATATCGCAATTTATGTTGGAATGGAGCTTCTGAATTCTGAATCTAAAGATATAACAGATGAAGATATTACTGAAAATATAAAAGAGCATATTGAAGGCACGGATATTGATTTCGAACCAGATGACACTGAAATCTTAAAATTAAATACTGTTCGTAAAACGCTTTATAAACTTTATTCTGAAAAGATAGCTCAGTTTAGACGTATAAGAGATAAATCAACTGGGTGGTTTATTTATTATTGGTGGCATGAATTTGACTTACTTGAAGAAATTATTCTTGAAAAAAAGAAATTGATTGAATCAAAATTGCGAGACAGATTGCAGTTCGAGCAAAATAATTATTTCTTTGTTTGTATAAATTGCGAAGATTCAAATATTAAATATAATTTTGAGGAAGCTTTTGAGCTTAATTTTAGGTGTCCTAACTGTGGAGGTTCACTTGAAGCACAAGATAATCAAGCTATAATTGAGTTTTTAAAGAATAAGATTGTCTTAAATGAAAATACAAAAATTTCAATTGATTAATAAATTTAATTGACTCGGACATTAATTTTTTAAATGTTTAATTTGGATTTTTTATGAAAGAAAACAAAAATCTCAAAAAGATTCGATTTGGGACTTGTACAAAAGACTGCTACGGTTCTTGTGTGTTTACAGGTGTATGGAATGATAAGGTTCCTAAACATAAATTTATAAATGCCCATCCATTGAAAACTCATCCATTTACTAATGGTTTTTTTTGTCCTAAACTTACTCAAAGACAAGATTTAATATATCATCAAGACAGATTGATAAATCCATTAATCCGAAATGGACCAAAACTTGAAAACAATTTCAAACCTATTTCTTTAAAACATGTAATCAGTATTATTGCTGAAAAAATATTTGAAATCAAGGAAAAAGGAGATCTAACTTCTATTTTGGGGGCTTTTTATTCTGGAAATTCAGGTTTAATTTCAAAATACGCTCCTTTAAGATTTTTTAATAAATTGGGAGCCACTATCACCAATGGAGGCATCTGTAATGAAGGAGGATGCGCAGGACTTACACAATTATTTGGTACCTATTCCACTACAAATCCCTTTCAGTTAAAAAACCCCTCGACCAGATTAATAGTAAATTGGGGTAGTAATCTTTCAGAAAATAATAACCATGCTTATTATTTTGTTAAACAAGCTTTAAAAATGGGGACTAAACTTGTTGTTGTGGATTCTCGGCGTACGATAATAGCAAATAAAGCTCATTGTTTTCTACATATTATGCCAAGTACAGAACATTTGTTAGTTAAAATTATACTCAATGAACTTATTACCCGTAATGTTCATGATGAAAAATTTCTGATAAACCATGTTGATAATTATTCCTCTCTTTTTCGAGAAGTAATCAATATTGATAAAAAGAAGCTTTTAGAGCAAATTGGAATTGACAATCAGACACTTCAGAATTTTGTTGAATTATTGATTAAATTTAAACACCATACTTTGTTTAATATAGGGTATGGTGTTCAGAAAGCCTACTATGGTGGTAGAATCGTAAAATCTATTGCTTTTATTCAAATTTTACTTGGGAATTTAGGTAAACCCGGTTCAGGGTTGATTTATTCTCAGAGTGACTTTCTAAACCCTCTCCTTCAACCGCTTCATAAATACATAGCGTATTTTAGAGGTGAATCAAAGATGAAAGAAATTCCTATAATAAAACTTGGCTCGTCCTTATCTTCTGGGAATTATCAGGTATTATTTATATATAATTTTAATCCAGCAAGTTCATTACCTAATCAAAATTTATTAAGAAGCGCATTACTTAAGGAGGATCTATTTATAGTAGTAATAGATATGTTTTTGAATGAAACGACTAAATTTGCAGATATAGTTATCCCCGCAAAATTTGATTTAGAGTCTTTTGATTTAGTATCTCCTTATTATATACCGGGCTTATCGATTAATATTGGGGGTCCATGTCCATATGATGATTGTTTATCTAACTATGAATTCTTCCAACAATTAGCTTGGAAATTAGGATTTGAAAACTCGGTGATTTTTCAAGAATCAGAAAAAACAATATTCAAAAATTGTATAAAAATGCTACCATTAGAAATTCAAAACTACCTTCATCAGGAAGGATATTACTTATTATTTGATAATGACGATGTTCCTTTTAATACCTTAGAGTTTCCTACTCCCAATAAACGGATTCAAATTATTAGCCCACAATTAAATTTTGGAGAAAGTGAATTAAAACGAAAAATAAACTTGAAAAAAAATGAATTCATCCTTATTTCTCCTTCTCATTTGCATTTCTTACACTCTCAACTAGGGCAGTTAAATTCCAAATATGTGAATGAATTTAGTAAAATTTTTTTATCAACAAAAGATATTAAAAGCCTGAATTTAGAAATTGGTCATGATGTTCTTGTGTCTAATGAATATGGATCAGGAACCTATATATTAGCAGAATCTCCGATATTAAAGCATAAAACAACATTAATATATCATGGTTTATCTTCATCTTCAAAAGGAAGTCCAAATGTGAACTATTTTATCCCAGATAAACCAGAAGAATTAGGCTTTTCTGGATCATATAATTCTGCAATCGTTGAAATCAAAAAGATAGAGTCTTAAAATAGATCCTGATACAATTTACTATTGTTTCTTCTTTTTAATAAAAGCAATATCGCCTAGAGATGTCCGAGATGATTTTTTCATGTATTTATCATTCTGAACATTAGACTCAATCTCATCTGTCTTTTTTAGAATTTTTAGATTATAGATATCTTCTATTTTTTTAGCTAATTTGATAGTAGGCTCTACTTTTCCAGCCTCAATTCTCCTTAATAATGAAGGTTTTTCATTTAGCTTTTGAGCGAATTGATCTTGATTGAGTCCAAGGGAATTCCTTTTATCTCTTATTTTATTAGCGTAATCAGAAATTAATGCCAAATCACCAACAAAATCCTTTTTTAAGACTTGTCGTTTTGGAGGTTTTTTTCTATTATAGGGATAGGATTTTTTAATTTGCGTACTAGTTGGTGGTTTGTGTAATTTTGTACCATGTTGAGCACAATTATGACATACTGTTATTTTAGCTCCTTCTAATAAAACTTTTTGTCCTTTTCCCCAAATAATACTTCCACATATGGGGCATTCCTTATCAATTTCATTATATTGTGATTTTGGCATAATTACGTCTCAAATACGATTTATAGATAGAAATGTGTTACATGTATAGAATTTGATTAAATATTCTTATAATTTACGATTTACTGTCATTATATTTTATAAACTATAAATTTTTTAAAAATCGACATTTTTAAGTAAATGTACAGAAGTAACCTTAAATTTAAATGATTAAAAGTTTATTAATATTTTAAGGTATTTTCTTAAAAATGTAAATTAAAGTGAGAAAAGAAGGGGTAAACTTTTTTTGACTACAACTAAAGATAAACGAAAA
>CAYNEU010000647.1:0-2862 GCA_964396275.1 uncultured archaeon
CTTGATTGGGTTGAAGAACCTGTTGGTGCTGCTTCATTTTTAGAAATGAGTAATGGTGGTAGAATAGTTTCATTATAATTTAAAAATTAACAAAAAAATTTTTTTTTATATTTTATATTAAAGAAGGTGATGATAAACGTCTGATGTAGAAGAACAAGCAAGGCAATATAAAACAGACGAAGATTTTGATCAAGAATTTTTCAAAAATATTGAAAGAAGATCAAATATTTGGCAGTGCATCCAATGTGGAACTTGTACAGCAAGTTGTGAAAGTGGAAGATGGACTGCTTTAAAGACTCGTTCAATTATTAGAAAAGTTGTATTAGGAGATTTATCGGTATTAAAAGATCCTGATATTTGGTTATGTACAACATGTTATCAATGTTATGAGCGATGTCCGCGTGATGTAAGACCTACTGATGTAATTATGGAGTTAAGAAATTATGCTACTAAATTAGGGAATATTTCTCCTAATCATAGGGCTGTTGTAGGGTATTTAAAGAATTTTGGACATGCTGTACCAATAAATGATGAAGTCAGAAAACGAAGAGTTGAATTAGGATTAGAAGAATTACCTCCTACTGCGTTTAAATTTAAACAAGAGGGGGATGATAAAGATTTGAAGAATATTGAAGAACATATGTTCGATTTACCTCCAGTTAAGGAGGATAAAAAAGAAGAGGAGGAGGCATAAAAATGGTGAAAGAAAACACTTTTGCATTCTTTTTAGGCTGTTTAATGCCAAATCGATATCCTGCTATTGAAAAATCGACGAAATTTGTAATGGAAAAATTAGGATATGAACTATTAGATATGGAAAAAGCTACATGTTGTCCTGCACCAGGTGTTTTCCGTTCTTTCAATAAAGTTGACTGGATGGTAGCTGCTGCGCGAAACTTATGTATAGCTGAAAAATTGGATGCTGACATTCTAACTGTATGTAATGGATGTTTTGGTACACTACAAGAAGTGAATAAACATCTTAAGCAAAACGAAGAGCACCGTGAAATTGTAAATGAAAAACTCAAATTACTTGGAGATTATGAATTTAAAGGTACTATTGATGTACGCCATATAGCTGAAGTTTTAGGTTATGAAATTGGACCATGGGGAATTGAAGATCATATAGTAAGAAAAGTAAATGTTAAAGCTGCTGTTCATTATGGCTGCCATTTTTTAAAACCAACGAGAATTAGAGAAATTGAAAGCTCTGAAGGTCCAACGATTATTGAAGATTTTGTTGAAGTATTAGGAGTTGAATCGGTACGGTTTAAAGAGCAACTTACTTGCTGTGGTGCGGGTGGTGGTGTAAAAGCATATTCTGGTGATGCGAGTATGACAATTTTCGGTGAGAAAATGAAAAATATCGATGAAGTAAAACCAGATATAATATTAGATATCTGTCCATTTTGTCATTTACAATTTGAGACAGGACAAGATTATTTAAATAAAAATAAAAGCTGTAATTATGATTATCCTGTAATTCATATCTCCCAGCTTGTTGCCTATTGTATGGGAATGGACCAAGAATTTGTTGGCCTTCAGTATCAATTAATGGGTCGAGAGTTTATTTTCGGGGGAGAAAAATTAAAGAGAGAAGAGGAGGCTGCTTAAATGACAGTAAAAGAGGAAAAAATAACGGAATCAAAAAATATTAGCAAAACAGAAATGGAAAAACAAGAAGAAGAGCCTAGAATAGGAGTTTTTGTATGTCATTGTGGCTATAATATTGCAGGTACTGTCGATGTAGCTAAAGTAGCAGAATACGCTAAAGATTTGCCTAACGTGGTTAAGGCAGAGCATTATATGTTTATGTGTTCAAAACCAGGAGTTCAAATGCTTAAAGATTCTATTGAAGAATTGGATGTTAATAGAACAGTAGTGGCTTCCTGTTCAAAAAACCAACATGGGAGGACTTTTGCTAAAGCAATTGAAGAAATGGGACTTAACAGACATAAACATCAACAAGTAAATATTAGAGAGTATAATAGTTGGGTGCATCAGAAAGAAAAAGATAAAGCAACCGAAAAAGCAAAGAAGTTAGTACAAGCGGGTGTAAATAGAGCGAGAAAATTAGAGGATGTTGAGACACGCAGAGTTCCTACAACGAAGGCTGCTTTGGTAATTGGTGCTGGTATCGCAGGGCTTCGTGCTTCATATGACTTAGCGGAGTTAGGAATTCCAGTTTATTTAGTTGAAAAATTATCTACAATCGGAGGGCATATGACACAATTGAATAAGACATTTCCAACCTTGGAATGTCCCCAATGTAGTATTTCTCCATTAACAAATGGTGTAGCTAATCACCCATTAATAGAACTCTATACTAATGCTCAAATTAAGAGTGTTGAGGGTTCAATGGGTAATTTTGAAGTTGAGGTTGAAATTAAACCTAGATATGTTAAAGATAACTGTACATCTTGCGGTGAATGTGCCCTACATTGTCCTGTGGAAGTACCAAGTGAATGGGATAGTGGCATGTCAGTCAGAAACGCAATTTATAAAGCTTATCCACAAGCAATTCCCGCAACATATGTGAGAGATAAAAAAAGCTGTATTGAGTGTAATACTTGTATTAATGTGTGTCCAGTACAAGCAGTAGATTTTTCAATGGAAACAGAAACCAAATCATTTAAAGTTGGTTCTATTGTTGTTGCTGCTGGTTATGATGAATATGATCCTTCCGAGATTGAACCATACCATTATGGTCAAGAAGGATATGAAGATGTTATTACACAACTCAAATTAGAAAGGATGTTAGCTCCAGGTTCTCTAACTAACAGTCAATTATTACGACCTTCTGATGCTAAAATACCTAAAAGTGTTGTAATGATACAATGTGTAGGAAGTAGAAATGATCAA
>CAYNEU010000648.1:0-5691 GCA_964396275.1 uncultured archaeon
TGGTTTTACCGCGGCGGCTGGCACCAGCCTTGCCCTCTCCTTTCTAGTAGGGGACATTACTCACCTACCACAGTTCAGAATTGAACACTTTGGGTAACCCCGTCACACTTTCGTGTATTGCGGAGGTTCCGCGCCTGCTGCGCCTCGTAAGGCCTGGGTCGTTGTCTCAGTACCCATCTCGGGGCTCCCGCTCTCACGGCCCCTATCGATTATTGGCTTGGTGAGCCGTTACCTCACCAACAACCATAATCGTCCACGATCCTATCCTATAGCAGATAAAAACCATTTTTTTTATCCCTTTTATTGAATAACTTTTCCAAGCCTATTCAACTACGAAACATTATCCTCAGTTTCCCGAGGTTATTTTTCTCTATAGGGTAAGTTGATCATGTGTTACTGAGCAGTTTGCCATGGGAAATTTAGGTATCCCATTCAACTCGCATGGCTTATTCTCACCCAAATAGCAGTCGGGTCCGGCAGGATCAACCGGAATTAATTCTTATGAAGTTTTTTGCAAGAACTTAAATTATTAATTGGAATTGAAATGTCTCTATTCTTAGGGGTTCTTAATTTAACTTTCTTCAGTTATATTTGTCAAATATATAACTACATTTTTTATACCGCATCTATGATTGAACTCTTCATATAACGGAGGTTTACCGCAATCCAAGCTTACACCGGTTAAGATGCGATTTGCTAATATATTATAAAGGTACAATGTATTTTAAATTTTTTTGTTTTTCTATGAAGGCGTAAGCTTTCTTAATAAATTTTCGTAGTTTAAAAATCTCTATTAAAACTAAAGAATATCATTTCAAAAAGAGAAATTATGGTTTAAAATGCATCTAAAAGATAAAATTGGAATCCACTTAGATCAAATAAAACAACTCAAAGGGGTAGAAAATGCAGTATTAACTCAGCGAGATGGGAATCCCATTCAATCAACGGGAGTATGGTTTTCTAAAGATGAGATTTTTAATGTAAGTTCAGCAACTAGTGCAATCTTCAATGTTGGAATCCATCTACATCCAGAGGATTTAAAATATATCCTAATAGAAGGGAAAAAAGCAAAAATTTTAATTGCTCCATTGAATAGTCCATTACATACCTCACTAAATAAAATATTAGAAACACAGGGTATTTTAGATAGTAAGCACGAATTTTTTATTGCAATAACAGCACAACCAAACATAAATTTGGGGGGTATCTTCTTACAAACCAATGAATGTTTAAAAAAAATTAAAACAACTCTAATAACATCGGGAGAATCTTTTAAACCACCATTAATTCAGTTTAATAATCAGAAGATCCAGAATATTATTGAAGGGTTCAATCTTAAAGATACTGAAGATTTAGATTTAACATTATCATCTTTTTCCTTAAGCTTTTCAGAAGCTATATCCTTAGAATTAAGAAAAGTCTTGAAAAATATTTCTGTTACTATTCCAGATCTAAATTATGCTTTTATCACAATCGAAGGAGGTTTTATTGCTTCTAAAATCTTGAAGAAAATTGATATAGATACTGAAAAGTTAGATAAGATCTCAGCAATGAGCTATTCACTATTCCAAACAGCCAATAGATGTGCTTGGTTATTAAAAAAAATGCAAGCAGAGAGAATTCTACTTGACTGTCAAAATTCTTTTCAATTCATTGATGGATTAGGTAAAGCAATTTTTAGTACTGAAATAGGAAAACAGAGACAAAAATTAGGTTTGATACGATTAATACTCCCTCAATTTTCTAAAAAAATCGATAATCTTGTTAAAAAAGCCTCAGAAATTCAAGATCATAGAACATTTGATATTAAGAGAATGCTGGGGGAATTAGTAATAAAATGATAGGGTGAGCTAATGAGTTTTTTTACCCTTTTAGATAAATTAAAACGGAATTATAATTCTATAATTTTATATTGTTTATTAGATAGAATTCCGATAATAGTTTTAGGGGAAGACTCAGATAAGATTGATGACTTTTTGATTGAACTTTCGGAACTTCTCCACTTTCGAAAAGACTATGTATTTTATACGGATTTTATCTCAATAAATGATTATGAAAATCTTATATCAAATGAAAATGTTGATTATAATTATCAACGTGCTCACATTAGGTGTCCTTGTAGTGTTTCAATTAAAGCTTTAAATCAATTTGGTAATATAGACTCATGGCTTATTGGATTAATAATTCCCGAAAAAAAAGATGAGGTAGTTTATATCAAAAACTTAATTAAAGAAAAAGCAAAAGATTTACTATTTATTACGATTTCATCTGATACTATTTCAATAAAGGTTGAAGGAATTAATTTAAAATTAATAGATTTAACACTTGAACAAAATACATTTAAAAAAATATCTCAAGATACTGAAAAATCCATAGCAAAGATGAAGAGAGTACTATCAGATAAAATAACAACAAATCAAATTGATAAAGATTTATTAAAAACGTTATTAGACTTTGAAGAAGAAAAAAATGAGTTAAAAAAAAATATATTCAAAAGAGAAGTCCAAAATTTTTATTCGGGTTCAAAGAGAGCTTTTTTTATCTTATCTAGGTTGAATCTACTTAACGATATAGGAATTCAAACTCGAATTGGCAGTAAAACTCTTTTAGAAACAATAGATTATGAAGAAGCACCAATCGAAAGAATTCTTTCCTTTATTAATAAAGAATGGGGAGAAAATTATTCGCCCTTAATCGAGGATGGTAAAAAGGCTTTCATGGGTGATAAAATAGTTTCACTTTGGGGTTAGATAAAATTATGATTTTTAATTATGACAATAAAACTTTGCAAGTTAAAATAGTGTATTATGGACCTGCAATGTCAGGTAAAACGACTTCAATAAAATCTCTTTTCTCTCATTTTAATAAAGAACATACTGTTAAATCAATTGATAGTTCGGTAGGACGTACCTTATTTTTTGATTTTGGGGTATTGCATTTTGAAGGCGCTGAATGGGGTCTAAAATTTTTAATTTATTCTGCAACAGGTCAAGATTTTTATGCAAGTACTAGACCTGCTACGTTAAATGGTGTAGATGGATTAATTTTTGTAGTTGATTCTCAAATCGAATCTTTAGAACATAATAGAAGATCTTGGAATGAACTAAAAACGTTGTTTGGATCCAATTTTTATAATATTCCCATTGTAATTTCATTAAATAAATGTGATATTTTTGAGAAAAAAAATTTAGAGAAAGATGATTTTTTATCCTACATAGATTATCATAGGTTTAGACATATTTCTTTGAAAAAAACAATAGCAATAAACGGAAAGGGTGTATTAGATTCCTTTAATGACTTAATTAGATTTATCTTTCCACAATTGAATATTAATCTTAGTATTAATAATTAATTCTTATTTTTATTCTCACTTTCAGTCTTTAGGTACATATTTTTAGATATTCTTTTTATGTAACCTTGTAGATAGAATTGTTTTAATAAATTTCTCACTTTACGTACTTCTACAGCGTCAATTCCTAAAAGACTCATTATTTGAAAAATTGAAAATTGTTCTGGTAAATTTTCCTTAATATTATTATATAATCCCGTTTTTAATCACATCAATTTTTTAAATCTACAAGTATTAAATGAAGAAAGCTTTTTATACTTTATTTAAATTACAGAAAATAATTTAAATGGCTTTTAGGTTTTTATAATCCTCAAAGTAACTATAATTTATCATTCCTACTTATCGTAGATCATTTTTGTTTAGTTCTTTTCATCGAATCTTTACAACCTTAGTTAACTCCCAATAATCTTTTAGATTATTATTAATTTTTTTTTTTTATATAAATTAAGAAAAATAGGAAATCAATATATTTTTCATGTGTTAAGTCTAATAAGTCTTAAAAGTTTAAATATCACGGAATTCTTTAAAATTATCTCCGATTGGAGCCTCTCCATCACCATATATTTGGTATAACCCTGTTCTTCTAGCACATTCAATAAAACTACGATATACATTTTTTCTTTGTTCATACAAAGCACAAGAATTATAAATTATAGGATTCCAAATATATAATTTATGATCAGGCTCATACCATAGTTTTTCATCTTTCAAAACTTGTTTAAAATCTTCTTCACCAATTACTTCTGTGAGATCTTGTTTATTGAGCATAACTATAAGAGGAATTTCTTTAATTAATTTCCCTCTTGTAACATTTTTCAATTCTTTTAACGATTCTATATTATCTTCAAAAAAGTGGGTTTGTGAATCGACGGTAAAGATAACTCCATCGGTCCCCTTAAATATTTTTTTTCTTAAAGGTGAGAATCTTCTCTGGCCAGCAACAGTGTATACATGGTAAAAAACCTTTCCTCGACTCCTTTGCTTTGTTGATTGAAAAATACCTCTATCAAAATATAATGTTGATCCACTTGCCATTGAGATTTTTGTTAAATTTCCAGTAGGTTCAATATCTATTTCATTTTCTTTAGTGTATCTATAAAGCGTATCTACGATTGTTGTTTTTCCTGATCCTGCCATCCCCCAATATAAAAGTTTTATATATACTTTATGATCCGCTGTAAATCTAACCATTGAAAATCATACCTTGATTAATAAATTTTTATGTAAAATATTGCTCCTTCCTATATATTTCATAAAAAGAGCTTGTTGTTGATGAAATATTCTAGTAATTTTTATTTAAATATATTAATACGTATTATTATAATTTAGTATTTATAATTGCTTTGTGATATCTTAAATTTTTTTTTAATAAGATTTTTAAATGCGGAACTCAACTTTACTAAAAAACGTGAGGATTCATTCAAATTCTACAAATATTTTTCCTAGTCTAATTTTATAATTGCACCATAAGATTAATAGGTTATAATTTTTTCCTATATAACCTTCTCTAATAATTAGATTTATAATGTCTGAGTACATAATCTCTCTTTTCCCTTTAATAATTTGCTTAAGCTTATTGATAATATTTTCCAATAGTTCACAATTATTAGTTGAAATTTTCTTGATTTTTCCTAGGTTATTAGCTTTCTGATGCATTTTAATTCAAGTCATTTTATTAACTAATTTTATCATCAATAGTTCAGGTTTTTGATTAACAATATTCTAAATATAACATTTTAAATTCATACTTTTTTACTTTCAACTTTCTCTCTCTTTCCCAATAGAATTTTATTTCATTTCATAGGAACATCAATATCATTAACGATACCGTTGTTCTACAAAATAAAATTAATATTGCCCTTAAATTTTAAACTTAAAATATAAATTAACGTGATCAAGATTAGCCATATTAGAAATTGTAGTGAAGATACTGAAAGATGTCCAGAATGTGAAGGCATTATAATCATAAATAGTTATGAAAAAATCTGTAAAGAATGTGGATTAGTAATTAATAAATATTTTCGAGAATCTGCTTTCATTTTTAATGATTTAAAAAATAAAAGTAATTTAAGCAAACAATATGTAGCATTAGGAGAACGAACTGATTTCATAGGAGGATTAGGTTCTTTTATTGATTATGAAAAATCTAAATATTTAAAAGATAAAAGTGGAAAACTTCTACCTCCAAGTGAGCAGAAATTATTTAGAAGGTTAAAAAAAAACTATGCTCAGTTTCTAAGAATCAAAAATCATGAAACTGAATATAGAGTTTTTAATATTTTAAACAAAATTTCGCTATATCTCAACCTAAGCAAAAATATCCGAAATAATGCTGCTTATTA
>CAYNEU010000649.1:0-1975 GCA_964396275.1 uncultured archaeon
TCTTAAGTTTTATATTTTGATTAAATCTAATTAGTAAACAGTTGAGATTTTATGGGAAAAGAAAAGGATAAGGATAAAAAAGATAAAGAGAAAGAAAAAGACAAAGATAAGGACAAAAAGGATAAAGAGAAAGAAAAAGACAAAGATAAGGACAAAAAGGATAAAGAGAAAGAAAAAGACAAAGATAAGGACAAAAAAGATAAAGACAAAAAAGAAAAAGAGAAAAAAGATAAGGATAAAGATAAGGATAAAATATCTGCAGACCAAGAATGGAAATTATCTATAAGTAAGGATCTTGATTCTCTTACGCATGCCTACGAAAAAATTACTAATAAATTTAGAGATATTGATAATTATATATTAAAGGAGGCAATGTCAAAAGAAGATTTCATGGAAAAAGTAAATAAATACGTTGAAGATTTACCTGATGCGTCCAAACAAATATTTATAGCTTTCTTAGATACAATAAAATAATTTTCTTTACTTTTTTTTATATATGATCTTCCTCAAAACGAGTCTAAATTATTTTTATATATTCTACACATATTAAAATTTAAATAATAGATTACCCTCTTAGTTATACAGTAAAATGAGTCCAACAATAGAAATAAATGATATGGTTAAAAAGAAATTAGATGAATTCAAAGAAAAATGCGGAAGTGAAACATATTCTGATGCAATTAATGTCAGCCTTATACAACAAAATTTATTAGATGATAATCAAAAAATATTATCTGAAATCCGAGATACTTTAAAGAATTTAACTCATATACCTCAGCAAGATACCCAAATGATTGATGTACTGAGGAATTATGTAAATACCGAGGATAAGGGTGATATCTTGGCAATGTTTGTTAGACTAGTGGATTCAAAAGCCAATTTACATAATCTTTTAGTATCACAAGGTAAATTAAGAGAAGCTGAAAACGTTCATTCCGAATGGAAAGCATTAGTCGAAGTTGCGAATTTACTTGGCATCGAATCTGAACTCGAAATGATAAAAAAAGAAGAATAGCTTTCTTCTTAGATTCAAGGATTTAAAATTTAGGTGTAGAGATTTCTTTCCTTAACCGATGAACTTTAATGCTTAATAGCATTGTGAATATCAAGCTTAAAGGAAGAATATAAATCCATGAGATAATTGATTCTAGATTCGATATTTCCTGTATTTTAAAGCAAAAATCATTTATTAATGAAAGTATTTTCCAATTTAAGGAAAAATTTTATAAAATAAAATTAGTGGTCTCTAATAAAGAAGCCAATTGTTCATGTTTTATTAAAAAATGAAGAAGATAATTATTGTGCTAAATGTTGTAAAACGAGAAACATTATTGAGCGAATTTTTACAGATATACCAGAATTTAAACAAAAAATTGAAGTAAGTTTTGAAGATATTGAATCTAAAGATATTATAAAAAAATATGGGACGCTAGTTCCCCCAGCCATTATCATTGAAGAGCGTATTTTATTTGAAGGTCATGTTCCGATTATGAAAAAATTAGCTCGAGATTTATATGAATTGATTGAGCTAACTAAATAATCTTAATCCTTTAACCTAAAAAAGTAACTTATAATACTAAAGGATCTAAAAAATGATTAATTTATTAACTAAATTGATCAATTATAGATTTACATTTTTATTTTACTTAAGATATCATCGAGATAATGGATATTTTCTTGCTCGAGTTCTTCCCTTAACGCATTAGCTAGCGAGTATCTAAATGCCCATACTTCCACATCTTTTTCTAGTTCTTTTAATTTCCTTACAACTGGAACAAAATCTCCATCTCCAGATATTAAAACTGCCTTATCATACGCATTCTCATACGCAAGAGAAATGATGTCAATCGCGATGTTGATGTCAACCTTTTTTTCAATAGCACCACTTGATGCAATCTTATCAAAACTCGTTCTTATTATATATTTACTTCGATTACTTAACTCCTCATACCACTTCTTCTTCTCTAGACTCATA
>CAYNEU010000650.1:0-1732 GCA_964396275.1 uncultured archaeon
CCCTAATATGCAAATTTTTGTTTTAGTCGAAAGAACTTTAAATCAACCTTTTCTAAATAGAACCTTCTTAAGTAGAAAAGGCAAATTTAGCTTCAAAAAAGAAAATATTATTCGTGTATCATGGGAATATCCTAATAGAATATAAAGGAAATTTTAGTTTTGAATTCCAAAAATTGATTCTAATCAAAAAAAGAGTTCAAAAAAACAAATAATAAGTTAAAATTTAATAAAAAAAATCAAAATGTTGAAGAATTATTCCCCAGTTTCGATCTCCTTGACGATGCCAACTGCAACTGTTCTACCCATATCGCGTACCGCGAATCGACCCATTTCCGGAAAGTCTTCATACTTTTCAAGACACATTTTCTTAATCGGAGTTAGCTCTACGATGGCAGCTTCATTCTTTTTAAGAAACTTAGGTGAGTCTTCAATTACAGCCCCAGTTTTCTGATCTAATTTTTTAACTAAACTCGAAAACTTTGCAGCTACTTGTGCTGTATGTGCATGAATTACCGGAGTATAACCTTGGGCTATTGCTGTAGGATGCCAAATAACAATAATCTGTCCCGTCCATTTTCCTTTTGGAGTAACTACAGTCGGTGGATCCTTAGGATGCCCTAAACAATCTCCTCTGCTTGCATCTGCAAGTGTAATGCCCCTAATACTAAATCCTATGTTATCTCCAGGGATAGCTTGTGGAATTTCTTCATGATGCATTTCAATACTTCGGATTTCACCTTGAAATCCAGTTGGCATAATAATAATTTTATCTCCTTTCTTTAATATTCCAGTCTCTACTCTACCAACGGGGACTACTCCAGTTCCCTTAATTTTATAGCAATCTTGTATAGGAAGTCTTAATGGTTTACCAGTTGGTTTTTCTGGAAGGACAAATTGATCAATAGCTTCAATCAAGGTTGGACCATCATACCAAGGCATCTTATCGCTTTTCTTTGAAAGATTTTCCATTTGCATGCCAGAAGTAGGGACAAAAGGTACATCCTTGAGCTTAAAACCGATGTTTTTTAGAAGATCTCCAACTGCTTCCTTACATTCATTAAATCTTGCCTCAGAATACTCATAAACATCTGCTTTATTGATTGCGACAACAAGTTGTTTTACACCTAATGTTTGAGCTAAGTAAGCATGCTCACGAGTTTGTCCATTAGCAGCAATCCCAACTTCCATTTCACCTTTCTTGCCAGAAACTACTAAAATAGCAGCATCAGCTTGGCTTGCGCCAGTAATCATATTTTTTACGAAGTCAGCATGGCCAGGCGCATCAATGATAGTGAAATACTTTGTTTTAGTCTCAAATTTTCTGAATGCTAAGTCAATTGTAATACCTCGCTGTCTCTCCTCTTTTAATCTGTCAAAAACAAAGGCATAAGACCAAGAATCTCTATCATATTCTTTTGCGAGTTTATCTAATTCACGAGCTTCTCTGTCTGTAACTGCTCCAGTTTCAATAAGCATAGCTCCCATCATTGTGGATTTACCGTGATCTATATGCCCTATTATAACGAGATTTAAATGTTCTTTATCGGCCATTATCATCAATTTTTTTAATTTATTTTAAATAAAATTTTCTAATTTTTAATTATCAAATAAAATTATTTTTATTAGATGTTAATTGTAAATGTTGTTGAGTTTATATTTTTTACTATATTTCAGCCAAATTATTGAGTTTTAATAAGTATTGCCATGAATAAATATGGATCTTTAGATTGAT
>CAYNEU010000651.1:0-5405 GCA_964396275.1 uncultured archaeon
AAGAATGAAAGTAATAAAAAGTAAGAAGTAACAAAATTTAGATTTAAATATTCTAAGGGATGAGTAATAAATATCAAAATTATCAATTTTCCATCACCTCCACCTATTACTTTTAGATTAAACAATAGAAGTGAGGGAAGAAAAACTAATAGAAAAAAAAAGATTTACCAAATAAAAATATCACATAATTGTCAAAATATGAAATACTTTCACCTATATTAAGAATAAAACTAACAGTAAAAGCGAACTTAAAAAGATTATTTGGAATTCTACGAAATTTTAAATCTAAATATGATATAATTGAAAAAGTAATAGCGAAAAAAAATACAGTTATTGGAATGACTATAGAGATCATATTATTAAAAATCTCCTTCCCAAATTTCTATTATATTTCTTAAACTCCTTGCTTTCACGTTTTCTATTTTATATCTAAAGATTTTTATTCTTCCAAAATTTTTTTCTTGGATTAAATTAAGCTTCTTTAGGTAATTCAAGTGCCGCAAAACACAAGAATAATTTAATCTTGTTTTACTAATAATTAATGAGATAGTTAATTCTTCATTTATTGCTAAAGTTTTTAGAATTTTAACTCTAGCTCGTGATCCTAATAAATCTTCTATTAAATTTTTCTTTTCCAATTTATTCGCAATCAAATTTTAAAACCTTTAGAGTTTAATATTTCTATTGTATTTTTTTCTAAATTAGGTAAACTTAAATCAGTAATTTTGATAATAGCACGCCTACCTTTTATTTTTTCGCTAATGACATTAGTTGTTATGATATTTTCTCTTTTAAAATCTTGGAGATAATTCCATACTTGCGAATGAGATTTAGGTCTTAAACCTAAATTTTCACATACCACATTATAACTTTTTAAAGCGTCATTAAACGAAATTTCAATTTGCTTACTATTTTTTAAAGCTTTGATAATAGCAAGCAAGAATATTCTTTTCTGAGAATTCATATATTCTAAAATATCCAATGTTGAAAAGGGAAGTAAATCTTGATTTCCCTGCCTAATACATTCGGCATTTACGTATTTCAGATTCTTACTTTCAGCAATTTTACATGATCTCCACAGAATATTTAATCCGGTTCTAACATCACCAGAACTAAAAGTAATCTCAGATATGGTTTCAAGCATTTTATTAGATAGCACATTTTTTTTAAGACTTATATCTGCTCTATATTTTAAGATATCATAAATTTGGTCTTTTGAATAATTCTTAAAATTAATTATATTTCTTTGTAGTGTACTCATCGTACTGTTATCTAAATTATTTAAACATGAAATATCTCTTACAATTCCAATAATTGACAATCGTTGATCCCCTTTTAAGGTGTCATCGTTAATCCGGGTTAATGAATATATTAAATCTTCATGTTTATTTATAAGATAACTTAATTCATCTAATCCAATTAATAAATGTAAATTATAGCGATATAGAAATTCAATCAGAATATCTAACAGATCTTGTGAAGAATATCCCCGTTTCGGAAATTTATTATCTATTAATTGGATTAGCTTGATTAAAACTTTATAACTTGTTCTTTCTTTCCTACAATTAACATGAACATATTTTATATTTATATCTCGTTTTTTTGAAGCGTGTTCTAGCAATATTCCAAATAATTTTACAGTAGCAGTTTTTCCAATTCCTGTTTTTCCAGTTATTAAGATTTTTCTTGAAATTGAATTTGGATTAGTAATTAATCCAAGAAAAAGTTGAGATAATAAGGAAATTTCTTTATCTCTATGTGGCAATTTATCTGGGATGAAATTAATATCAAGTTTACTCTCATCCTTAAATATTGATGGTCTCCTTAGTAATTCTTCAAAATACTCCATAATCAAATGATTTATTAAATGAGACTTTATGATGATTTAAGAAAATAATCGTTTATAATAAAAGACGGAGTATTAATTTTTTAACACAGAATTTTAAATATTTATCTTGAATTTATGCCCTTTTCTTTCTAAAAATCGCACTATAATCTTTCGAAACATAATTTAGCTATAACTCAATAAAAGAGGGGTCTCAGATTTATGTCGACTTTGAAAGGTTAACCTCTTATTAATATAATTTTAATAATTCTTTAACTTGTTTAAAAACCACATATTTTTAATTCAATATTTAATGATTAAATCTGTTAGTAACTTTTCACTTTTACTTCTTTTATTAGTTAGCATATAAGAAAAGAGTATTAATATTATTACCAAAATGGAAATAAAAGATAAGAAGTTAATTTGAAAGGAATTATTTATTTCAGAAAATAAATCCTGATTTAATTTTAAATCTAAAGATAATGTTTTATTATCTAAAAAATAAGTTCCATTAAAATAAATATTAACTATGAGTTCTTGGCTTTTTTGGTTAAAGTTAAAAAATTCTTGAGAGATATTAATTATTAAATTTCCAAACTTATCAGTTTCATATTCTTTGATAAATACTGGTGTTTTATTATCTATGATCTTCAATAGAATGTTATAATTACCAAGAGGTTTTAAGGATTGGTTGAAATAATAGTAGAATCGCAAATTAATTTCCAATTCTTCATTTTTTTTAAGAGTTTCACAAAAACTATTAATATCAATAAATATGGGATTTTTCTCAACGAATATTTCATAAACGAATTTTGAGTCATTAAAGATTCTGTCATTTGTTATAAAAAATATTAAAAAATTTTGCCCCAATTTTAAATGTGTGAGGGAGAATATTTGGACGCTAATAATCCCTCCCGCATCTGTCGTGTAATTAGAATAATATATTGTTATATTATTAAAAGATGTCATAAATTGTATTGTTTCATTAGTTAAATTAAAAACACTTTCTGATGATTTAGTATAAAATCTTGCCATAAGAGATACGTTTTCACCTATTTTTATATGATCTTTATATCCAATTAATTCACATGCAACATTTCTTTTTATGGCTCTAATTTCTATTGTATCTAAGTAAGTATACATAGTATTTGTCGTATCAATTTGAAAATAAAAGACAAAAAACTTTATAAAGAGTATATATGAGTCATTTCTAGGATCTAAAATAAATTCTTCAATATTTACTGTCCAATTCTGTTCAAGAGTTCCAATCTGATTATTTTTTGAAGAATTCCATATAATTTGATCTGAATTATCTAATATATGGATTTGAGTATATGCGATTTCGTTAGCAGGATTAAAATATAGTTCCCAAGATGCAAATATATTAATATCTTCATTTATATAATAATCAGTTTGATTTGTATCCAAATTAATTAAATTACAATTAAAAGCATTAACAGGATTGATTACAGTTAAAAATTCTACTATTAGTAGAATTGGAAGTATCATACCATATTTTTTTTTCACATCATTTTTTTCTAATTTAAAGTATAAAAACTCAAATAATTCCAAAAAAATTTATTTTACCAAATATTTAATTTCAAAATAAGAAATGATAAATAAATGTAATCGAAATGGGAAAAGTACGAACAATTTTAATAAAAAATGTTTCAAAAGAATTAATAAACAAATACCCAAATGTGTTTACCACCGATTTTGAAAAAAATAAAAAATTATTGGATAAATATCTTGAAGTAGATTCAAAACATTTAAGAAATAGAATCTCAGGATATATTGTAAATTTATTAAAAATAAGGGAAAAAGAATAAATTTTCCAAGTCAAATTTGTACCTCTTATTATTAAAATTTAACTAATTTTAAAGATTTTATAGATAATGGTTAATGAAAATATCAAAAAAATGGCAGATCTTCTTAGATCTGGAAGTACTATGCTAAACATGGCTTGTCCTATTTGTAATAACCCAATTTTTCGAAATAAAGATGGAACAATTTTTTGTCCGACATGTAATAGAAACGTTTTAATTACAAACAATCAAAATCAAAGCAATGAAAGGACTGAGATATACTATAATAAAGAACTAGGAACTAATAAGCAAAACAGACAGATTGAGATATTGTCTTTATTACAAGATGTACTATTTGAAAAATTAGAAATGTTAACTGATAAATTAAAAAATGAGACTCATTTACAATTGATAGAAACATACACCAAGGTGTTATTAAATTTTCTCGATCTTCTTAATAAAATATCTGTTAAGAGAGATAAAATTTAGGCAAATGAGTTATATCACTAATTCAAAAATTAGATAACTTTTCATTTAAATTAAGAACAAGAAAAACATATATAGACTAGTGCTTCTGCCGGGATTCGAACCCGGGTCCCGAGGGTGAGAGCCTCGTATGCTTAATCCTAATCATAGCTTACTGATAACTAAGTTAGATTGACCGGACTACACTACAGAAGCAGAAATTTTGTATCTTTTATATATTCAAAAATGCTATAATTAATAAATTTAGATAATTTAAAAAATTTAATATGATCTATATTCGGCCTAATCCACCTTAGTGAATTATTAAATATACACTATCAAAGGATTATTTAAAAATTAATTATTTTCAATTATAAATTTCAAATTGAATGTTTAATTATAAAGAATGGCTTTAAAAGGTTTACATAATGATCTCGAATAGAATACTCAGCAATGTTTGTGGCTTGAGATATGATTTTTTGAGTTAAAATTGCTTTTTGATTATATTCTTTACCCAATAATTTATCTGCGAGATATATAATCGCTCCTGTCAAAATAAAGGGATTTCTCCCACCTCTATTCCACAACGGTAATTCTTTTAAAATCTCACGACTCTTCACTAGTAATTTATTTTGGAATTCAGCAATAGACCATAAAATTCCTTTTTTTAATAATCTTGGTTTTAATTCTTTATGCTTTATGACTTCATCTACAAGTCTAATGAGATAATCTTCACTTTTATGAGGTGATGATTCATTATTCAAAAGATGCTTATATCTTACTCCATCTCTTAAAATCAACCTTGGATTTACGCGATGACCAAAATTTTGAAATGCTTTAGAGATTTCATTAATCGTTATTGGAGCATTATGGTATTCTTTCCGTGCTGCAAAAAAAATACAAAATGCTATAAGTGAGATGTTATTAATTACTTTTTCTTCAGTTTTAATAATTTTTTTATAATAATAAGCAGCATTATTTCGGATATTTTTGCTTAGGTTGAGATATAGCGAAATCTTGTTTAAAATATTAAAAACTCTATATTCAGTTTCATGATTTTTGATTCGTAAAAATTGAGCATAGTTTTTTTTTAATCTTCGAAATAATTTCTGTTCACTAGGAGGTAGAAGTTTTCCGCTTTTATCTTTTAAATATTTAGATTTTTCATAATCAATAAACGAACCTAATCCGCCTATGAAATCAGTTCGTTCTCCTAATGCTACATATTGTTTGCTTAAATTACTTTTATTTTTTAAATCATTAAAAATGAAAGCAGATTCTCGAAAATATTTATTAATTACTAATCCACA
>CAYNEU010000652.1:0-7176 GCA_964396275.1 uncultured archaeon
TTTATAATTTTTTATGACATAACCACCAATCAAGGCATTCATAATCTTTCCCTGCATTAGCTAGTCTTTCCTTTGCAGTCTTTACATCTTTTGCAGGAGGAATAATTACATGATCACCAAATAATTCATTATTGGGCCAATTCGCGGGCATTGCAACTTTTTCTTTGTCAGCTGTTTGTAATGCTTTCACACATCTTAAAATTTCATCCATATTACGTCCAATTTCTTGTGGATAATAAAGAATAATTCTAATTATTCCTTGAGCATCCACGATAAACACGGCTCTTACTGTATTAGCACCTTTACCTGGATGAACCATTCCCAACTTAGTAGCAACTACTCCATGATCAGCAATTATAGGAAATGGTATCTCTGTATCTAGATTTTCTTTAATCCATTCTATCCATTTAATATGTGAAAACACTTGATCAATTGATAGTCCAATCAATCTTGTATTCATTGCTTGAAATTTATCATTTCTCTTCGCAAACGCATGGAATTCAGTAGTACAAACAGGTGTAAAATCTGCTGGATGACTAAATAAAACAAACCACCATTTTCCTCCTTCATTAGCATCACCGGGTAGCTTCATCATTCCATGAGTTGTTATTACCTCCATTTCAGGAAATTTATCTCCTATTAATGGTATTCCAATTTGACTCATAGTTTAAATCACTACTTAGAAATATTCATGAATGTTTTTTAAAATATTACTTTTAAAATATAAATCAAAAAAATTGAAAAGTTGTCATTTAAAATAGATTTTAAGTTTTATCAATAGATTTGTTTTAATTCCTATTAACTTACTTAAATAAAAAAAGAAAGAAAGCGGAAAGATTTAAAAATATCTTTAAATAATTCATCTATTCAAATTTATATTATGAATTATAAAAAATAAAAAGGTAAAAATATGAAAACATCACTTCATCATGCACATCTTTTTGCTTCTAATCTTGATGAGAGTATCAAGTTTTATCAGGATATGTTTGGAGCTAAAATTTTATTTGATTTAAAAATTGCAGGAGCTCGAAATGTAATGATTTCAATCGGATCATCGAAAATTAACTTTTATGATCAACCACCTAAGGACCAAGGCCGTGGAGCGATTCATCATTTAGGAATCGAAACAGAAGATTTAAAAGCTCTTGTCTCACATATGAAAGAAAAAGGATTTCAATTTATTAAAGAAATAAATAGTTTTGGTCCTTTAAATTATGTAATGGTAGCAGCTCCCGACAATGTGCTTTTAGAGCTTTTTGAAGTAATAAAAGATAAAGTTTCAGGAGATCAATATAAGCAAATCTCATCACTGAATTCAAAATAAATTATATTAAAAAATACATCTCTATTTTTTATCACTAATTGTCCTTTTCATTTGATCAATGATTTTCTTTTTCTGTGAATTTGTTTATTAATTTTTGAATTTCATTGCTAAAATCGGAATTCAATCCAGGATGATTTTCTACAGGGATGTCTATTCCCATAATTGGAGTTAAAATCTTACCATCTTTATCTATAACATTATATTCTTTTAGAATCCTTTTTTTGATTTCTAATTCTTCATCATTTGATAGCCAAAACATACCTTTAGGACAATTTATCAAAATCTTTGTGATTAAATGTATTTGTTTCTTACAATTCGGACATTTATAATAATACTTATCATCAAGTAATTTTTGGATTAATTCTGGATTTAACCAAGTATTAATTGATGCTTCCCAAATAACGCGAAAAGAATTTTTGCAGTTAGGACAATTTATTTCAGTACCTTTTAAACGCGTCATTATCTTTTTCTACCCATTTTAAGAATTAAAAATTAATGTTTTCTTTAATTTTTATTTTTGTTAATATTTCATGACATGATGTCACCATAGTGTGACAAAGTTTAAATATTATTATTTTCATTTTAACTTTAACACACTAAATAAAAAAGAGGTGGTTTTAAAATTTCAGTCAACGGGGATTTTAGAAATAATAGAGCCATTGTTATAGATAATGGAACGGGAATATCAAAAAATGGGTTTGGAGGAGAAGATCAGCCACGTTCAGTATTCCCTACTGTTATCGGTAAACCAAAATATGGAAATATTATGCCTGATGTAAAAGATTATAGCCGTGAGTGGTATATTGGCGAGGAAGCTATGGAATTAAAAGGAATAATGAATTTACAATTTCCTATTGAACATGGAGTTGTGGAAGATTGGCCCGCAATGGAAAGAATTTGGCATTATACATTCTATACTGATTTAAGGATTGATCCATCGGAATACCCAATATTATTAACTGAAGCTCCATTGAATCCTAGATCAAATCGAGAAAAACTAGCAGAAATAATGTTCGAAACTTTTAATGTTCCTGCTCTTTATATAGCAACTCAAGCAGTTTTATCACTTTATGCCTCTGGTCGAACAACAGGTTGTGTAATAGATATTGGAGACGGAGTAGCTCATATTGTACCAATATTTGAAGGTTTCGCTTTAAGTCATGCAATTCAGAGAATTGATCTTGCTGGAAGAGATGTTACAACATACTTACAAAGATTATTAAGGCAAAATGGATACTCATTTTATACTTCTGCAGAAAAACAGATTGTAAGAGAAATAAAAGAAAAGCTTTGCTATATTGCTATTGATCCTGAAAAAGAGATGTTACTTTCAAATAAAGTAGCGGGTATGGCAAAGAATTTCATGCTTCCGGATGGTGAAACAATCACAATAGGGATTGAAAGATTCTTAGCTCCAGAGTGCTTATTTAATCCTTCTGTGGTTGGTAAGGAATTAGCTCCTTTAGATGATGTATTGGTAGGAGCAATTTCTGAATGCGATGTAGATTTACGAAGAGATCTTTATAGTAATATTGTCCTTTCAGGTGGTTCGACAATGTTTCCTGGAATTAAAGAACGCTTAACTCGAGAAATAAAGGAACAAGTTGCTGAATCTGTAGATGTAAAGATAATCGCTCCTCCAGAAAGAATGTATTCTGTGTGGATAGGAGGATCTATCTTAAGTTCCTTAAAAACATTTCATAGAATGTGGATTACTAGAAGAGAATACAAGGAAATGGGGCCTCAGGTTATCCATCGATGTTTTTAAACTATTTCAATTAAAAATTAATTAAAAGTGATTAAAATGATACGAATAAAACTTTTGGATGATATACCTTGTATTATGTTGGATGATGGGATAATTTGGACAGACGAAGAGATAAAAAAAGAATCAAAGAAATTAATTATGCCTGATTATTTTACAGAAATTCAGGAATCTAAAGAAAATAGCTATTATAAAAAGGTATTAGATGAAATTAAAAAAAAATTTGGAGAAAAATAACTATTTATAAAATATTTTTTTTTTTAAACTTAATATAAAAAGAGAAGATGATTCTAAATATGGAAAATGTAAAATATGCTTTAAATAAACTCATAGAATCTGAATCAAAAACAATTTCAGCCGCAATAATTAAAGGAGACAGAGAAATAGAATATTCAACAGAGAATTGGAATATTAGCGATAATATTGATGAAATTGTCTCGGTCTGGAATTTAATGAAGCATACTTCTCTTACAATTTCAGGTATTAAATACGTAATAATACAGTGTACTCCTGAAAGATTGATTGGGATAGATCCTATTAAAAAAGGAAGAATTTTAGGATTTAAAGATGAAGAGAGGAAGATTATTTGTAAAATTGCTCCTGATGGATTAATGCGACTCGGAATGATGGAAGCATCTCGAACATTGAGCATTTTAAGTTCAAAAAAGCCTTATATGGATTTAGATACCCAGTTAGGAAAAGTAGAAGAATTAAAATGGGCAACTCCAAGAATACTTCTTGATGATACAAATAATTTGCAAGAGCTTGGATTACTTAAATTTGGGTTAAGTATTGAAGAGGCTAAAGTTTATTTAGCCTTGCTAAGAAAGGGGGATGAGGGAGCAAAAGTAGGCGAGTTAGATGAAGATTTATCCATTAAAAGAACAACTATCTATCGTATTATTGATCGTTTAATTAGCAAAGAATGGATAATAAAATTGCCATTATTACCCAAAAGTGCACAATATTTTGTAGCAAGACCCGTAACAAGCATATTTGATGAAAGAATTCAACAAAAAGAAGAGGAATTAAAGATTTTAAAGAGTTTTCGTTATATAATGGGTGAGATGCTTGAGAATGGATGGATAGATATCTCAGAAATAAAGAAAGATTTTCAATTATATAGCGAAAAATCGTTTGATTTTAACACCCTTGGAATAATAGGAAAGGAAAAAGATTGTGGTCTTATTATTTTTGAATATAATAAAAAAGTAAAGGAAGAAGTTATTATCAGAGCTGCATTACAACTTTCTTCAGAAAAAATGAGAGAACCAATACAACCCGATCTTGAAATAAAAGAATTTACGATTCTTGATCTAGAAGATATTAAAATTGAGGATATAAAAATTCAAGATTATTTAGGAATGACAATGTATTTCAAATTTAAAGAAGGAACCGAGACGGGAAATAATGTTGGATTGGATTGGATTGTAGCAGCTAGGCATGTAGCTGTTCCGATTCAAAATAAAATCTATGTCGTTTGGGGTTCTGAAGAACAATTTCCAATTTTATTAAGTATAATCTTAAAACTCTAAAGGTTTTTTTTTATGTTTTTCACAATTCTTTTTTATTATAGAAATTTAATACAACCCTTGTTTTAATAAAAAATAAAAAGTAGAAATAATCATGGAAGAATGGCTAAATTCAAAGGGAGAAATTATACTTAGAGAGTTTGGTATAAAGAGTGGACAAAAAATCTTAGATTTTGGATGCGGAACAGGAGTATATTCAGTAATTGCTTCAAGAATTATAGGTAATACTGGTAAAATTTATGCTCTTGATTATGATGAAGATCCTTTAGAGGAATTGTCTAAAAAAATTAATACTCAAGATATTAAAAATATTGAAATCATAAAAACTTCGAAAAAAATATTGATTCCATTAAAATCCAATTCTCTAGACGTAGTATTAATGTATGATGTATATCACTTACTTGATAAGAACGATCGAATTAAATTATTGGACGAGATATATCGTGCTTTAAAGAGTAATTATGGGATTCTGTCATATTTTGCTACTCATATAGGTTCTTATGGAATTCAATTAAATAAAGTCCAAGAACAAATAAAAAACGCTGGTTTTGAATTTAAAGAGCAATTTAGACGACCAATGTTACATTGGAATTGGATTGAAGAAGGTATTATTTTTAAATATAAAAAAATAGAATAAAAAAAAATTTATTTTCTCGCAGTAAAAATTCCGAAACCTGTGGTGTTCTCATATGTTATATTCGTAAATTCGTTTTCTTTGAGTAATTTCTCCCAGTAATCTTTATGCTTAAAAACAAAGCAACACAAGCCACTAAATGCAATTAATTGCCATGATGTTCGGTTCCATTCACTAAAGTAAAGATATCCGCCAGGTTTTAAAACTCGATAAAGCTCTCGCATTGCTTTAATTTGAGCATTTGGATCATGCAATTCGTGAAATACTGAAGAAACATTAACGATATCGAAACCATTTTTATCAAAAGGGATGTCTATAGCGGAACCATATTTAAACGTAGTTTTTTCTTCTACTTTTTCCACAATAGCATTATTTTGTACAGTATCTAAATCGTTTCCTGAAATTGCTATTTTTGAATAAATATCAATTCCAAATAAATGTCCTCCATTCTTTACTGCTTTAGCAATCCTAATTGCTGTTCTTCCAGTTCCACATCCAACATCTAAAATCTGTGGATTATCAATTTCATCTAATGCTTTCATTTTAGCAATTAAATCTATTTTTGGTATTTTTCGTAATAAAATTAGATTCAGCATTATCATTCCAATACCTGGCCATAAAAATACCATAATAACAGTTATTCCTGAAATTATTAGAATTATTTGCACTATACCGTTTATTAAAAATCCGTAAATAAAAACAGATAAACCTATTAATCCTATAATATTGAATCCAATAATTAGATCCTTCACATACCATCCATATTTAGGTTTATCTTCCATCCTTGTTTCCACCTAGATTTTAATAAAATTATATTGTTTATCCTTCTTTTCAGCTAATTTAAAGAGACCTTTGGAAGTGATGAAATCTATTATCTCATCTTCATTCATATGATGATCATCAAAAGAAAGTAGTGAATTTGGTTTTAAAACTCGATGAAATTCTTTTAATATATCATTTTTATGATGAATGTCATGAAATACATCAAAACACATTATCTTATCAATATATTCATCATCTAATCCCGTAGCGCAATCTGTTTGAATTGTTTCAATATTAGTACAACCTTTTTTTTCCGCTTTTTTTCTAACTTTTTCCAATGCTAATGGATGAATATCTGCAGCAATAATTTTCCCATTTGGTCCTACTTTCTCAACAGCAGCTATTGTATAACTTCCTGATCCACACCCATAATCTAAAACTATTTCTCCATGTTGAATACTAGCTTTTCTAATTTTTTCTATAGGGGGGTGAAATTTATCACGAATTTTAAAGAAAAATGACATAAACCTAAAATCGATATTTGATTGTTTTTTATTCTTCTTCATTCAAATCACCCATATTATTATCCTGAATATCCTCAAAACCATCCCCAAATGCCTGAAACAGCTTGATAGCAAAATTTTTCAATTTTGATGCTTTCGTAAAGGCAATTCCTTTTTTAATATCTCCAAATACCAAGAGTAAATCTCCAGAGTTTATTTTGAAGATTTCTCGAGCTTCTTGTGGAATAACAATCTGTCCTCGCTCACCAACTTTAGCAGTACCAAAATAGTGTTCATGTTTTTCTAGCTTTTCAATATCGATATCTACACTTTTAGCTAAACCTAATCCCTTATTTAATTCTCCAGCAATATATACATCATCTTTAGCTTCGATTCTAAAAACTTCTCTAGCTTTAAGGGGAATAACAATTTGACCTCGTTCACCAACCTTTACTGAGCCAAAGAAGTATTTTCCTTTTTTACCAGGAAATTCAGTTATTTTAATCACCTTTTAAAATTCATATTGATATGATCATATTGATATGATCATATTAATATGATCATACGAATCATACTATTTAAATGTATTGATGAAAAGAAAATAATTCATAATTTTGAATTCTATTAGTATATAATTATCGAATATACTACAAAAT
>CAYNEU010000653.1:0-2717 GCA_964396275.1 uncultured archaeon
TTCGCTTTCATACTAAACTCATAAATCTCCTTAATTATTCAAGTTATAGTAGGTTGAAATTTGTAATTTAAAAATATAAATGTTATGGATATGTTATGAAAAAAAGTAGGATAATCATCGATACCTACGATTTATTTAGAAGAAAATGGTCTATTTTAAAAAATCTTAGGAAAATACAAAAATTTGTAAAAAGTCAAAATGCATGGATGTTTAAGTTCTCATCAGTATATTTAGATCATTCTTCTTAATTGTCATTCTAACTCCTAGTTTTAATTCTTTAAAATTATCGAGATGACAAATCCAGCAAAATTTGTTATTTAGTGAATTTATATTACCGCAATTAGAACACACCTTAAAATCTTCTGGATGTGAGAAAATATGTTTTTTTTTGTAATACCCTTTTAATTTCCATTCCAAATTTTTTAAATCTTTTAAATAATTTACAAAGAAATCAAATAATTTAAGGTCTTGTAAAGTTCTTCCTGTTTTCTTAAAATCTACCCCACATAAAACACTCGATAAATGAATTATCGCGTTGATGGTAGGTGTGGAAACATCTAAAAACTCGGCTAGTGAAGCAACTGGTACAAGCCCCGTTGGTACATCTTCTGTAAAGTATCTTGTTATCAATTTATCAGGAGCATTTACATTTTTATATGCTTCGACATTTTGAATAGATTCATAAATCTTATCTGCATTAACACCATAAGATTTTTTTACCCATTTATGATATCTTAATTGTTTTAAACCTAACTTTAAAAAAATTTCATTTAGCTCTAATTCAATATTCTCGAGTATTTCACATACTCTCGGAGTAGCTCCTTCTTTATAAAACTTGAATTTTTTACCAAAATCCATCATACCCGCATTTAATAAAGATATTGCAGGATGTAATAACATTCCTATATTGTTTAAAGTCACTTCGAGATAATTTTCAACCGGAATAAGTTGAGGAAATATTTCTTTTAACACATCATATATTAAAAATGTGAATTTATCAGGAAAAGTTGAAAAATTAACTGTATCTTTAATTGTAATTATATTAACCTCATTTCCAGCTAATTCTCTTGAAGTAAAAATGAGTGTTTGAGTCTCACCAATTTTAATAGAATTCTTCCTATTTATCTTATCAATAATTCCTTTAACTTCTACAGAACCAAAGGTTCTTCCTGGATTTAATATTATGATTTGATTTGTAGATAATAGAGGAGCCAACTTTTTTGCAATGCTCTTATGGGCTGAAGCCGGAATGACCACCATTATTACATCTGAGTCTTTTATAGCTAATTTTAAGTTTTGCGTAATTAATTCAAGAGGAAAAAATCCTTCTAGAGCACCTTTTGCTTTAATTCCTCCTTTTTGTTTGATAGTACTTATTCTTGAATAAGAGCGATTATAAAGTGAGACAGGGAATCCTTTTGAAGAAATATAAGCAGCAAACGCTCTACCACCTGATCCTGCACCAATCACGCAAAATCTCACTCATTCACCACCTTACCATAAAAAAATTCTTTTTGGAATTTATCTTCTGACATTAATAGATTAGGGTACTTTTCGATGATTTTTTTAATCCTTTCTCTTTCACTAAGTATCTTTTGGTATTTAATGTCCCAAGAATAACATGCACCATTAATAATTTTCGTTTTGATTTGCCCTAATGCAAATGGATTATTTTTTAAGTGAGGAGCATCAAAAATTCCATATTTTACGAGCCGATTTAGAACTTTATAGTTTATCCAAGGGTTTTTTTGTTCCTTATATGTTTTCGCTAAGCGAGGAATCAAATTAATAATCCATTGGGCTTCTTCTATTAATTCTTCTTTTCTTTTCCTAATTTTCTTATCAATAAAATTTAATTTACTGGAAAATGAAGTATTAATTACTTGATCTACAATGTTGCAACTTTCAATAATATCCTCTGGACGAGCAGCATGACTCGCTTCAGAATAACTAACAACATGAACAATATCAGGTTTTATTGCTAATTGTATTAATGTAGCTGCAGCTAACTGTCCTTTAGCTTTATCTAAATTTATTGGAAAACTGGCCAATCCGGTTCTAACTTGTTTAATTAATGAAAATGAATCGTCTACTAAAGTCAGAAGAAGTTCATCTTTAGCCAAAATTTTAGCCAGATCCATATCAAACGAGCTTGAAGGAGGAGTATTAAACATGTATTGTGCTATAAAATATTTAACACCTAATTTCTTTGCTATAATTCCTGATAGATACATATCCGCAACAGCAATTGCATCTGGAGCCTCTCTTAGACTCCAATGGTGAGAATCATTTATCTCTACTGGAACTTCATTTGCACCATACCATTTAATTGTTTTTAAATGTTTTTTTATAGATTCTTTTAAGGTTAGAGGTCCTCTCCCATCCATCTGGTTAAACCAGAAAATAGGAATAGCCGCCCAAGCATTTTTTATTGTGCGTTGGTATAACTCAGCAAGTTTAATGAAATCTCTTGTTCCAGCATATATTCTCAGCAAAGGATGGTTTCCCGTTAATCTTGCTTTATGTAATTTAAGAAAATCCGCCTCGGCTCTTAATGGAACACCTCCAGCTCCACATAACTCTTGAATTTGCTCTTCAGGATGAAAATAATTAGCTTGTGTGTTTTGATCAGGGGCAATGGAAATCACATCTAAAACTTCAGCTTGTGCAATTATTTGTATTCCTTTCACCGTTTCTTCAAAATCAGATAATCCAAA
>CAYNEU010000654.1:0-7894 GCA_964396275.1 uncultured archaeon
CATTAGGACCTAAAAGTTCGAGTTCTTTTTTCGCAATGATTTTCTTAGTTAATGATGTTACGGGCACAGCAATTATGAGTATTTCAATATTTTCAAGAAATTTATGAAATTGAGAAAAATCATATCGTTTTACATCAGTAGGTAAGGGGGTATTCTGCTTCTTCCAATGTTTCCTCAAAATAGAAAATTCAATATCAAAACCACTTAAGAAACGGTGTACTTTTTGATTTATGGCTCCATACCCAAGTAGTCCAACTTTTCTGAATCTTAACGGAATAGAAGCGGCATCTTCATCTCCAGTTCGCCATTTTCCTTTACGCATCCATTCATGATGAGGAATTATTTTATTCATAAGGGTAAGTAAAAGTGCTACAGTATGTTGAGCTACAAAATAAGAATTTCCATGATCATTAATTAGAAGTACTTTCCTTTCTCTATTTATTTCTTTAAATAATTCAAGAAGATGATGAATACCTGCACCGGGACTGATAAATAACTTTAAATGGGTAGCTTTTGATAATAAGTTTTTCGATGGGCGCCATCCTATCAAGATATCTGCTTTTGATGCAAGTTTAAATAAATTTTTTTCTGATGAGTCATTTCGGAAAATTACTTGAACCTGATTTAGAGAGCCTAATTTTTCAGTTAGATAATTTTTTACTTGTTCAGGAATAGTTGAAATAAAACATACTATAATATTTTTGTTAGAATTTTTTTCTGTATAATCTGCCTCCTTCATAGTTTTAGGATGTTATGATTTATTAAACAAAAGAAGAGACCATCTTTATCTTTATTTCTAATAAATAATCCTTACTTCAAATAAATTTTTATATACAATCCATTGCTATATTTATAACAATCTAAGAATCAAAATTATTAACTATAAAAAGGGAAAGAAATTGTCAGAACAGAAATTATTTCAAGTTTTTGTTAACAAAGTAGAATTTGATCCTGGCGAATACTTAGTCTCAAGTGAAGAGCATGAACTTACTGATTTTCAGAAAAAAACGATCGAAAGTGCTACTTCTATAATGAAAGAAAATATCGTTGGGGAAATTAAATCATTAGGGGGAAATCTTAAAATAAATGAAGAGAAATTTAAAGAACTCGAAAATAAGGTGAATGAAGAATTAAAAAACGAAGAATACGAAGATTTAAAGAAAGAATTGAAGAATTATAGTAAATTATTACGGGAAATAATTGAAAAGACTTGTGTCGTAATAATTCCTGTAAAAGAAATGCCATGGGTTAATGTATTATTTCGGACAATTCCTCGAATAATTTTTAACAAGAGATTAGAGCTTTTAGATAATGCAATTGCTTATTATGGTGAAATTAAATGTGTAATTTCACGTCCAACAATCTTTGGAAAAATGAAAGATGAAAAACCATTATTCGCACCCATTATGGGACCTATTGATTTAGGGGGGTACAAACTAGATGAATCCCAGAAAGATCCAAAATCACAAATTTACTCCTATATAAGTGCAATAATTAATTCTTTTGATTCAATAATAACAAAAAACCATCTTGCGAAATATCATGATGGTTATCAAAGACATGGTGATCCTATTTGTGATTTCTTAATGAAAGATAATGAATTAATGAATTCGATGGAGAGAATCACTTCTAGTATCGAATCAGATCGACTTACATCAGATATTGCTATTATTAGCATTGCAATCCCTCACACTACTGAAAAGACTACTTTATTATTAGTCACCGATGAAAGTAAAGATCCAAGTAAATATTCAAGGTGTTTTGAAGCTCTTTTACGATTTTCTGCTGAAAGCTGTAATGTCCCAGCTCAAAAACCCCACGTGCCTGAACAAGTAACTCCTCCCTCTCCTGGAGGGGTTAGAACTCCTGGGGGGCAAGAACTTAAAACTTGGACAGCTGAAGATTTAGCAGAAGAAGCAAAAAATAGAATGACTTCTCAGCCAGATATTCCTACTTGGACGGAAGATGATTTAACTAAACTTGCATCTGAGAGAGGAACAGGATTACCTGAAGGGATGGAGGTCTGGACTGAGGAAGAATTGCACGAATTATCAAAAAAGCGACAAGGGGGTCTAGATATACCAGAATGGAAAGTAGATGATAGCATGAAAGAATGTGCTAAATGCGGTTATAGTTTAAGACCCGGATGGAGCAAATGTCCTGTTTGTGAGACTCCAGTAGACACTAAGCCAGAATCAGAACCCATTGAGCAACCCATTCCAGATCTAAGTGAAGACTCAGAAGAACTACCTGTTGAAGAGATAGAAAAAGATCTTTCAGAGGATAATGAGGACGAAAAAGTAGAACAATAATATCCTTTATACTTTTTTATTTAGTTAGTTAATAGCAAAAGATTGATTGTCTTTTATATGTTAGACCAAAAACTTTAAAAGTAATTAAAATCAGCAAGATTCCAAACTTTTTTTAAGGTACTTTTATTTTCAAACTTATAGGAATTAAGAATTCGAGAAATTTAATTGTTACATAACATCTTTTTATTCAAAGGAAATGAAATTCGAGATTTAGAAGACCTAAATATTTATAGTTATCCTAATGAAATTATTAATTTTAATAATAGAATCCTTGTTAATAAAATTATAAAAGAACATAACAATGAAGATGTTATTCAGCAATCAACATCAGATCATTTTAAAATTGATGAGCCTGTTGCGCAATTTATCGACGATTTGAATATATATACTTCTTGTGTTAATAGAAAAATTATAATTGGCTTAATTTTTGATAATGAAGATAACCCTTACGATTATAAGGACATATTTAAGGAATTATTGAATGAACTATTGAACAATGGCAATGGATATTCCTTTAATGAAGAAATTGAAGTTGAAAATTTATTAATTTCTATATTTATTGATATTCGTAGGTTTTATGATGAGGTCATTGAAAAACCTCCAGAAATTGAATATTATTATCAAAGGGACACATTTTTCAAAGTCTTCCTCTTCGGTATTGATGAAGTTGGAAAATCTAGTTTAGTAAGACGGTTAAAAACTGGTAAGTTTAACGATAATTTCTTTACTCCAACACGGAAATTCAACATTGAATATATACCTGCACAAGAAAAAGGCTTATTTGCGGTATGGGATATGCCGGGACAAAAATCTTTCAGATCAAAATGGTTAAAAGGGCTTCAAGATTCTAACATTATTATTTATATGATTGATATTGCTAATCAAAGAAGATTTGAGGAATCTAAAAAAGAGTTTTGGAATGTAATAAATAATAATGAATTAAGAGCAATCCCATTACTATTAGTATGTAATAAAACTGATTTAGTCATAAATACTAAGGAATCATATAAAAAAGAATTTCACAACTTAAAAAAAGAACTTTCAGAATTCTTTAATTTAAACAAAATAAAAAATCGAAGATGGAAATTCTTATTTACTTCAGTAAAAACTAATTATAATATCGATAATATAATTCCAGCGATTTTAGATTTGATCTCTCACTAGATTGCTAATTAAAAAGCATTTTTTAAATAAAAAATTCTTAATTCTAATAAATTTAGTGTTTTGATGAAGTAAACATTAAATTTAAATATCTCGCCGTTTAAATTTTTATTATTGAAATAAAAACTTAATATTTCTCTTATTAAAGGTTAACTCGTGATAAAGCATGTCTAAAAGACTCAAAAAAGAATTACAAATTATGATTGAGGAGAAAGCAGGTCAATTATTTTTTGGTGATAAAAAGAAAGATTTACGTTTACTTATGTTAAGACCTATTGATTTAATTGAATTCTCCGAGTTTGCTGGTGCAAATGCAGATGACATACTAATTTGGGTAGGGAAAACTCTTGGAAGGGCATATATGGAAAAATTCTTCTATAATAAAGATTGGAGTTCAGAAAATCTAGCAATAAGAAAAGATGTCATTATGGGAAACCTTGAAGCATTAGAACTTATGGGTTATGGAGAAATCACAGGGGTGTTTAAAAAAGATCATATATTAATTAATGTTTCAGATTCACTAGCAAAAGAAGAATCTGATAACATTATGGCTAAAAATCTTTGTCTACTTTATCAAGGGATTTTTTTATCAATGTTTGAAACTTTGTTAATCGATGTTGATGGTGAGGAAATCGAATGTGTTTTACTCGGACATGAAAAATGCGTGTTCAAATTTACTTTAATTGGAGAAGAATTAGATGATAATCTCATAGATGAGGATTCCGAAGAAAACGTTTCAGAATTTTTATCTACCCTTTAAAGAATATTTCTCTCTATTTTTTTAATTATACAACATTGAGTGAAATTTCACACTTTTTTCAATTAATATAGATTAGATTTTGAGTTTTGGAATATAATAATTAAAATAAAATCTAATATAACTCTAATTATAATCAAATATCAAAAAATTAAAAAACAAAATATAATAATTGATGTGAGAAATCATTGAGTAAAAAAGGCGCAAAAATTAAAATTGATGAATATAAAGGACCACTAGGTACAATCAAGGGATTTGAATTAACCACGGGTAAAGTAAGTTATGGAGACGAGACAGAGTGGGAGCCAATTGGCCCAACAATGATGCCCCATATCCCTACATTACGTAATTGGTTCTTCAAGCTCATGGAAAGATACAAACCGTTTTACATGCCAAGCATTCTTTCATTTAGAGAAAGTATGGGTAAATTTGTGACATGTGCTGTTTAACTTATAAAACATAGCTTTTATAAGGGTAATTGCACTTTCGGTAAATGTAACCTTTCCAAGGGCAGATCTGGGGCATGCGGAATAAATATGGAGACTGCATGTGCAAAAATCGTGGAAATTGCTTGTTGTATTGGTGCTTCATGTCATAGTGCTCATGGTGACCATCTACTCCACTGGCTTAAAGAGAAATATGGTAATGTTCCAATAAATTTTGGAACTAATATAGAGGTTGAAATGCCTTGTACACGATTAATTGTTGGCATGAAACCAGAATCCTTAGAAGATTTGGAAACAGCAATGGAATGGGTACATTATACGATTACGCATCTTCTTGCCTCAGGGCATACAGGGCAAGAATCTAGCTATCTTGATTATGAAGCGAAAGCATTTTTAGCAGGTTGTGCAGATGCCGTTGGTATGGAAATATCTGATGCAGCTCAGATTGCTGCCTACGGGTTTCCTATGGGAGAACCAGATGTTCCTATTATTGAATTAGGAATGGGTACACTGGATACTGAAAATAAAGCAACAATTTTAATGATTGGACATAACGTAGCACCCGGAATCGAACTAGTAGATTATATGAGGGAAAAAGGTTATGATGAAAAGGTAGATGTGGGCGCAATTTGTTGCACTGCAATAGATTTGACAAGATATTTTGATGGTGCGAAAATTGTTGGCTCACTAGCTCGACAGATGTTTTATATACGTTCTGGATTAGCTGATGTTGTTATGGTAGATGAACAATGTGTTCATTTACGTACTTATGAGCAAGCAAAGCTTGTAAATGCTCCGTTTATAGCGACTAATGAAAAAAATATGGGAGGGTTAACTAATAGAACAGATGACCCTGCAGAAGAAATTATTGATGATTTAGTCAGTGGAAAAGTTGATGGAGTATTAATATTAGATCCAGTAAAAGCAGGAAAAGTTGCTGTTGAAACGGCTATTAAAGTAAAACCAATTAGAAAGGCTAAAAGTGCAGTTCCTGATGAAAAAGGCTGTATTGATATGGCAATGAACTGCAATGGATGTGGAAACTGTCAAAGGAATTGTCCAAATGATTTACCATTAGTAGAAGGTGTAAATAGGGTAAAAGATGGTGATTTTTCAGTATTAACTGAAGTTTTTGATTCTTGCTTAGATTGCGGACGATGCGAATCAGATTGTATGAAAAATGTGTCACCCCTTACTCTCATAATGTACGCTGGACGTGAAAAGATTAGAAATGAAAAATTTAATATGAGAGCGGGTCGTGGGCCTATTCAAGATGTAGAAATAAGAAATGTTGGAGCACCCGTAGTCTTAGGAGAAATTCCTGGAGTCATAGCAATTATTGGTTGTGCTAATTATGCTAAAGAAATACAAGAATTATATTTAATGGCTGAAGAGTTTTGTAAAAGAAATTATATTGTGGTTGTATCTGGTTGTGGCGCTATGGATATAGGCCTTGTAAAGGATGAAGATGGTAAAACACTTTACGATAGATATCCCGGTGATTTTGATAGGGGAGGGTTAGTAAATGTTGGTTCATGCGTTTCAAATCCACATATTAATGGAGCAGCAATCAAAATCGCAAATATTTTTGCAAGACGCCCTTTACGAGGTAATTATGAGGAAATTGCAGATTATATTTTGAATCGTGTAGGTGCGTGTGGTGTTGCTTGGGGTGCAATGTCTCAAAAAGCAGCTAGTATTGCCAGTAGCTGTAATGGTATGGGAATACCAGCAATATGTGGTCCTCATTCAGCCGAATATAGACGTATGTATATTGGGAGATCTGATGATGAAGATTCATGGAAAGTATGGAATGCGAGAGATGGTACTTCAGATCATTTAGTTGGTCCAGGTCCAGAACATTTATTAACTACTGCTGAAAGTATTGAACAAGCTATTTGTCTAGCAGCAAAATTATGTTTAAGACCAGCTGATAACAGTAAAGGAAGGATGATCAAATTGTCTCATTGGATTGACTTAGAACGTAAACTTAAAGGTGTTCCATTTCCTAATGACTTAGAGAGATTTATACGTGTTGAGGCAGACATTCCTATTAATATGAAAGATGAAATACAAGCATATCTTAAAGAAAAAGGTTGGGAACCTAAAGAAATCATCGATCCAACCTTATTACAAAGACTTTGTAGAACTTAATTTAATTTTTCTTTTTCTTTTTTTGTATATATTTATATTTGAGATGAAATCTTTGTTACAGAGTAATTTCAATTAAATGTTTTTTATAAGTATATAATTTGAATAATCAGCAATAAGAATTTACCTTCTTTGGTATGTTATCCATTTCATACGAGCTTTAGCTTCAGCTTTAAAATCTACAATTTCTTGCATTTTGTTTCAATTCTTACTAGATATAAATGATTCACTAATAAGCTAAGGTTATTTAAATCTAGTCAAATAGAAAAACAAAAAGTTAATGTATTAGAGAGGATAATTTCATTAGTAAATTTGTTTAATAATAAAGATGTGAGATATTTTGGATAAACAAGATAAAGACATTTTAAAATTATCAAAATTATGTAAACATTGGGCAGATCACAATGATTCACATAAAGAAAATTTTATAAAATGGCGGAATATTGCTATAGAAAAAGGATTAGGATCAGTTGCGGGACAATTAGATAAAGCGGTTGAAATGTTAGATAAATGTAATGAATTTTTACTTGCTGCATATCAGGATTTAGAGTCGCTTTAAACTAAAATCAATTAAAAAGGATAAAAAAAAAAACTAAGACTCTAAATTAAAACAAACATATATAGGGATTTATAAGAAAAGATTAATCAACGGAAGTAATTGCTCTTTAAAGTATTCGATTTTCCCTTCTAACAATTCTGGATTTTGAGAAAGCATCCATAAGTATACAGGAATCTGCAATTCAGAGTACTCAAATAATTTTTCACCTCGTATTGTAAATCCATTAAGTGGTAAATCTAGTCGTATGGATTTTTCTCTTATTAAACCTATTGAATTATAAAAATTTGAAAGTGTTTGTAGCAATAAAGCTGTGTTATTTACTAACATTTCATCTGTATCAGATCCAGTGTAATTACCGAAAATAAGACCATCCATCGAAACTAAACTTGAAGCCTTTGCTTCTACTTGATGAGTAAACTCTTCGAGGATGTTTTCTATTATTTCAGAGGTATCAGATACTTTCATTAATGCAGTACTGAACATTTGCATAATTGTTTCTCTCTGAAAA
>CAYNEU010000655.1:0-3733 GCA_964396275.1 uncultured archaeon
ATGTCCTGTGGGTGCGGTATCAAAGATAACTAAATCAAAATCATGTTCAGTCTCAATAAATTCTAAAATCTTACCAAAAGCTAAAGCCTCATCAATTCCAGGAGGATTCATTGAAGTTAGATCTTCTAGATCACCTATTAACGGCATTCCTCCCATCATATCTCCCATTCCCATTTCTTCTAAGGGATTTATATCTGTTAATCCTCTGAATTCTGCCATATTGGCTTTTGGATTAATTTCTAAAGCTGTTAAGTTATCTACTTCTTCAATAAGTGTAGGGATGCCAGGAGGTAATTCAACTCCTAAACTATCACCTAATGAATGAGCTGGATCAGTACTGATAATTAGTGTATTTCTTCCATGTTCTGCAGCCCATATTGCAGAACTAGCAGCACAACTTGTTTTTCCAACTCCTCCTTTCCCCCCAAACATTATGATTTTTAAAGTAAGTAATTGATCTTTCAATTCCATATCTAAACCCTTTTTTATCTATTCTATAAATTGAAGTATTTTTTCCTTTAATAATCAATTTTATAACGAAGGATTGCCGCAATTCCTCCAAAAGTACTATATAACATTTCTCCTTCTTCAGTTTCTGTGGATAAGATAATTACATCTGTTCCAGTTGATTCGGCAATTTCCCCTAGTTCTTCTATGATTGATTTATTTTCAGTGATATTGAATGTATTTGATGAACATTTAGGACAAATTTCTTCTTGAATATCTCCCTTAATTTTTTCAAGGTCATTTTCTTTAATATTTCTATATTCACTAAATTCACAGTTAGAACATTCTAATTTAACCTTGTATAGATTTAATCTTTCTGAAAGCATCAATGTGTCAACAGCCCCATAATTTAATGCTCTTTGTATTTCTTCCAATCCATAGGATGCTAAACCCGAATCAATTGAAATCTCTTTCATAAATCGTTGCATAATTTGCTTTTCCTGAATATATTTCACATCTTCTATTTTATCTTTCACTTTTTCTATTAAAGCTCGAATTCCTTCTGTACCACCATAACCAAGATCAACTATATCTAAAATTTTGTCTCGTAATCTGTAGTCTAAACTCTCATCAGTAACAAATTTTTCTTTAGATTGTCCTGGACCACCAATAAATATACCTTTTAGATCCTCCATGGGTAAGAAAAGTTCATTTACTGTGTCTGAAATTCTGCGATAAAATTGCTTTTCTCCTTCTTCAATTAATCTTTCAAACCTTTTTTGAGATTGACCTCCAGCTCTGTGTTTTCCATGAATACCTGAAGTAAATTCTCTAACTATTTCGACTTTATTACCTTTAATATAACCTAAGGCAGATTCCGCTCTCCCTATAACCAATAAACCATAAGTATCACTAGGAGTCAACATTTCCTCTAAAGGCCATAATAGAAATTCGTTAGCGCAATGATATCTAAAAGTAACCACTCTATCAGGGGGTTCTACAATGTACATTTCATTCTTTTCTGTTCCTGGTGTATTATTCTGGGGAATCGCCCCAGAGAACATAACTAATCCATTTTCAGGAACATCATTTATGTTTTTCAATTGCCCTAAAAGACTAGAGATGCTATCTAATACATTTTTTCGTGTTAATTTTGATTTTATATTTTGACTTTCACTTATTTCATTTTTTAGATGATTGGTTACATCTGAAATTTTTCTATCATGAGGAATGTATACTGAAATTAATTCTGTATGAAAGCCCTTTTTACTTTTAAGATCTTTTAATAATTTTTTTGTTTTATAGATCCGCAAGTCATTAGGCTTTTTTTTGGCTAATGAACTCATAATCATCTACAAAATTATATTATTATACAAAAGATTAATAGTTTTTCTTTATATCAATCTATATAAAGAACAATATTAATATTTTTAAAATCTCATGACTTCGAACGAAAACCAAGATCATATGGTTCCTAAGTCTCACCCCCGCTATGAAAGTATAAAATATCGTCATAAAATAATCGAAGGTATGAAAAATCTGGTGGTTGCTGAAGCGGGGTTAATCGCACACGGAAGAGGAGAATGTTTTGATTATATTTTAGGTGAAAAAACTACTGAAGCTGCCAAAAAAGCCATTGAGGCTGCTGTGGCTTCTATTTTATTAGCTGATAGACCTATTATCAGTGTAAATGGAAATGTTGCAGCGTTAGTGCCCGATGATCTGGTAGTTTTATCTAATATTTTAAATACTCCACTTGAAATCAATTTATTTTATCATAAAAAAGGTAGAATAAATGCAATTAAAAAAGTTTTACAAAAAGCCGGAGCGACTGTAATTTATGGAACTGATCCAAGAAAAATAATCGAACTGGAAGGTCTTGATAGCAATAGAAAAAAGGTCGAATTAATAGCAAATGCTGATTTAGTTATGGTCCCATTAGAAGATGGAGATAGAACTGAAGCTTTGAAAAAATTAAATAAAAAAATTATCGCTGTTGATTTAAATCCATTAAGTAGAACAGCCATATGGGCCGATATTACTATTGTTGATAATATTGTAAGAACAATCCCAGAAATGATAAAAACAGCAAAAAAATTAAAGAACCTCAATAATACACAATTAGAAATGATTGTTAAAAACTTTAATAATAAGTTAAATATTCAAAATACTCTAAATCTAATTCTTGATTATATTGAAAAACAAAAAGAAAAAGCATTTGCAGCTACAAAATTTTGATTTTATCTATATTTTCTGATCCATAAAAACTTAAAAGCTTTTATTTTTATAATCCATATACTATTATGGCTATTTTATAATTAAAAATTCTTAAGCATTAACAACAATGACAACTAATAAGGAAAGTAAGACAAATATCTTCAATACTATCAAAAATGACTCTGAATTCTTTATTAGAAAATGTAGATCAGAGGATTTAGACGATGTAATTGATGTAAATGAAAAAGAATTACCCGAAGATTATCCATATTTTTTCTATAAAAGTATACTTGATGATTTTCCAGAATGCTTCTTAGTGGCTCAAAATAAACGTGGAAAAATAATAGCTTATATAATGTGGAGAGTAGAAAAAGCTCCTTCTGTTAATAGCTTAAAATATATTAATAAAGGACATCTCGTTTCAATTGCTGTCTCTGATGGTTTTAGAAGAAAAGGAATTGCTAAAGCATTATTGTCAAATAGTATGACAGCAATTCAAAAGTATAAAATTCATGAATATGTTCTCGAAGTTCGAGTATCGAATTATTCAGCAATTAGATTGTATGAAAAATTTAATTATAACATTGAAAGTATTAAAAAAAACTATTATCGAGACGGTGAAAATGCGTATTTTATGACTCTAGATGTAAAAGACTTCTAAATAATTGAATCTCCCAAACCTCTTATTAAATAAGTTAAAAGTTCATTATAGGGCACTTTTATACCTAAATTTTCAGCGTACCTCAAGATTCTTCCATTTAAGAAATCAATTTCTGTCGACTTCCTATTTAAGATATCTTGTAACATTGAATTCTTATTATTAGCTGTTTTCTTAAGAACATCATATGTTATCGATATATAATCTTTTTTGGAAAGTATAATATTTTTCAATTCCGCCACCATTATTGCTTCATTAATTGCTTGCTCGATGAAATATTTTAATCCCTCAATTTCCAATAATTCTCCATTAGTTAAACGAGTTAAAGCCCCAATTGCATTGATTCCAATGTTAACCAATGCTTTTTCCCAACATTCCTTGATTATATCTTCTACTATAATAGTCTCCAAA
>CAYNEU010000656.1:0-4135 GCA_964396275.1 uncultured archaeon
ATTATTAAGCACAAATTTTTAGAGATATTTTTAGTCTATTGACTATTTAGTTTTAAACCTGTTTATCTCTTTTTCTTAAAGTAATCAGTAAAATTATATAAATTTAAAATTCAAAGGAGTGTGTTAATACTCCAGAAAACTTTAAAAGATTAAACTTTGCATAAACCGTAAAAATCTGATATTTAAATTTTATTTATTAATAAATTAGATGAATTGCTGATCCAAATTTTAACTAATGATTCTCAAATTCTCATAATTTTGTTTTATTTTTATATGTCTAACTGTTTATTTGATATCACATAATTATTTAAACGTGTTTACTAATAAATCTCTTTTTTCTGTGAGATACGTTTGAATTATTGAATTATGAATAATCTAAATTAGAAAGCTTTAAATACAAATCTAACAATAAATAACAAAAATTTAATCATTAAATAAATTTAAAAAAGATTAAGGAGACGTATTATATTATGGCAAAAAAGAAAGCACCTAAGAAGAAAGCTCCCGCTAAAAAAGCAGGACCTAAGAAAAAAGCTCCCGCTAAAAAAGCAGGACCTAAGAAGAAAGCTCCCGCTAAAAAATAGTCATAAAATATTTGATATTCCCCTTTTTTTTTTAATTTTACATTTTTTTAAATAAGGTTTCGCAAAGAATATAATTCATCTAAAGAGCACTATTTTTCAAAAAAAATACATACTCCTAGTGAAGTTCAATAATTTAAAAAAAGTGCGTTGCGTGTGAAATAAAATATACCGAAAGATAAAAATTAAAATCCACTAATATTATATAGATAAAAATAGAATAGATAAAAATTAGAAATTTCAAATATTTATGATTAAATCAATCTTGGTTTGTGATTCTCAGGGATATCCCTTCTATTCTAAAAAATTTGATCAAAATATAGGGGAGATAGATCCTACTATTTTTAGTGGATTAATTTCTGCGATTGGAGCAATAGGGAAAGAATTATTTAAAGAGGAGATTGCTACGATATCATATGGTGATAAATATGAAATAGCAATTATAACCAAAGAATTACTAGGGGATCAAAAGTCTATCTATTTCGTTTTTATAATTGAAGGAGAACCCGATCTTAAGTTAATGAAACAGTTGAGTACAAATATATTTATAGAAACAAAGCATGTTTTACGAGATCCAAATAATGCTAAGTTAGATATAAAGGAAAAAGTAGACAGGATTTTAGCAAATTTATGATTTAAAGATTTAATAGAATCAGATTTTCTAAATTAAATAAAAAATTGAAAATGAAGAAAAAAGAATTAGAAAAGTTTCTTAATCGGTTGGAGGAATTATTAGAAGTTAATGGATGCAATAGACGTGATTTAACTAATGCGGAAATTATATTAGAAGAAATGAATATTCCAAAAAATGAACAAATAGAATTTTTGGAAAATTGCAGAAAATCTGGAGGATTTTGTGATTGTGAAATTTTTTTAAATTCTGAAGAATATTTGAGAGAAATTTATAACAAATAATCCACGTAAATGGTCATAGAATTACCATTTATTAGAACCATTTGACTTTACGAGCTTTCCGTGCTGGTATTCTGTAATAGTATCCAATCATTCTTGGAGTCAGATTTCATCCAGAAAGTAACGTGGAACGTCCTCTTTTAAGAGTTTTAAATGTTCGGTACCCAAAAAACTATTTCTTTCGTCTTTATAATTGAAGGTGAATAGTATTTAAAATTAATGAAGCAGTTGAATATTACTATTTTTATTGAAACAAAGCAGGTCTTAAAAGATCCAGATTCAGCTAAGTTAGATATAAAAGAAAAAGTGGATAAGATTTTAGCAAATATATAATTCTAGGGATTACCATTCTCTAATAATCAAAAAAAAAATTGAAAATTTGAATTTTTATATTTTTTTAACCTAAAATCTTTAACGCATCTCTAGCACTGACAAGGACTTCTACTTTCGCTTCAACATCATTATGGTCTAAAAATGGTCTAAACATTTTTGAAATTTCAACGATAGCATCGTCTCCATGCCCTTTTTCTGTAAACACAATATTATAATGTTTAATACCGCTTTTACCTACTCCTGTTTGCATTGTTAACCATTTTTTTACATATGATGGAGGTTTTCCCATTTTTTTTACAAGTTCAACAAGTTCAGCTGCTTTTGAAGAGGGATACCAAAGAACAAAATTAAAAATCATGTTATTTTCAACACTTTTTTTATTAATTTTTAATTGGATTCCAAAATGGTAAAGAATACTATTATTACCTAGTATTTATTATTTTACTTTTTTGTCGTTATTAATTTAGAATCCTACTAAATGTTTAAAGGGAGAAAGATTTATTAGAACCATTTGACTTTACGGGATTTCCGTGCTGGTATTCTGTAATAGTGTGCTTTTGGATACCCTATGGCTAATGTGTATCCCGTAATATGCTTTAATGGAAGTTTTACTATTTTTCCGACAGATCTAAATTCATTAAAAAAAGATGTAATATATCCAAGTGAACATGTACCTAAACCCAAGGTTTCAGCTGCTAACATAATATGACAAGCAGCTAATGTACAATTCTCTATTGGAGTTAAGGCATCTTTAGGTGTATGAATTATAATAATTTCTGTGTTCCATCGCCAAACTTCCATTCCTGATTTAATTCTTTTTAGATTTCGTTTAAATGAAGGAAGGACTTCTTCAATTTTCTTTATCATAGCTGGGGGAAATGATGCTTCTAAGGTTTTTTTACCATTAGGATCTTCAAAGGTCTGAATAAGGTTCGTAACTTGATTTGTACACTCTTCTGATATTTTTTTTAAAGTTTCTCGGTCTTGTACAACCGTAAAATGAACATTTTCTTGATTATGCCCTGTAGGTGAGTAATTACCTGCAACCTCCAGAATTTTCTCAATTAATTCTTTTGGAACCGGCTTATCTTTAAATTGTCTTCGAGATCTTCTAGTCTTAAATAAATTCACAAGTGAATCAAATGAAGGTAAAACTTCTTTAGAGGGAACCTTTTTGAGAGTCTCTTCTTGATGAACTTTAAGTGTTATAGCATTAACAGGGCAAACCGCAACACATTTTCCACACTCAATGCAAAATTCTTCCATTTCATCGTCAAAATATAAATTATCTGACTCAAAACAATAAAAATGACACTCTTCAGCACATGCTTTGCATTTTGTACAAGAATCCATGTCTATAATAACTTTTGAATTTTCTAACACCATAATCATATTCCACCTATTTATACGCTTATTAAAACAATATTTACAATCTTTATTAATGATTTCTGAACAATTTCTACAAGAATGATCTTGAACTTAAAAGGGGAAATTCAGATTTTTAGCTATTATTTAAATATATATCAGAATATGGTTTAATTATTTATAGACATTTATATTAAATTTTGTTAGATTGAAAATGAATGTAAACAAGATCAAAGGGCGCCCTGAAGTCGGCTCAGGCCAATTTTTAGGATATATATTTTGGAAACAATTAGATGGATTTCATCTGAGATGGACTTCAAAAGGTAAAAAAGAAAATATATTTCAAGGAAAGATAATTAGCGAGTCTAAATTAAAATTAACAAAAAAGATCAGAGCCGAAACTGCTGATACCATAAATCAAACTGATGGAAATTCCATTGAATGGAAGACTAGTGGACAAGGTGATTTAGATGGATTAGATTTCCTTACACCAGGAAATTTTACATTAGAGCTTAGAATAAACAAGAAAAAAGTCAAACCCAAAAATATTTTTTTAGGACCTCAAATGGAAAAACCGGATAAAAATCCTTTTACTATAATCCAAATTACTGTTCAAAAAGAAAGAAAAATAAAAGAGAAGATTAATGAGCCAGTACATGAACCAGAACCAGAACCTGTATATGAACCAGAACCGGAACCAGTATATGAACCAGAACCAGAACCAGTATATGAGCCAGAACCAGAACCCGCATATGAACCAGAGCCAGAACCCGTATATGAACCAGAACCGGAACCAGCATATGAACCGGAACCAGAACCCGTATATGAACCGGAACCAGAACCAGTATATGAACCAGAACCAGAACCAGCATATGAACCAGAGCCAGAACCCGTATATGAACCAGAACCGGAACCAGAACCAGTATATGAACCGGAACCAGAAC
>CAYNEU010000657.1:0-3426 GCA_964396275.1 uncultured archaeon
TAAAGGTATATTAAATCAAGCAAAAGAATTATTTCTTGATTTAATTAAAGAGACTTCTGAATGGGGTTTTTCTTACCATACGGCGAGTATTTATGAGTATCTTGCTCAAATTGAAGATAGACTGGGTAATCATTCAGTTTCTGCTCAATATTATGAAAAGAGTGAAAAAGCTCATGAAGTATCTTTAGAAAAAATAAGATACAAACCATTAAAACATAAAATTAGTGAGAGAATAGAGTATATTCGTGCGTGGAATTTAATTGAACTAGCAAAATTCTTTCATAAAATGGAAGATCATGTAAACGCCAAAATGAACTATGAGCAAGCAAGTCAAAAATTAGCTGAATTAAAGTCTTTTAGTTTCGAAGCTAAATACTATATTGCATGGTCTATACTTGAAGAAGCTGAACTTTTTAGCAAAAAGGAAGAGCATGAAAAAGCAATTCAATCTTATGAAGAATCATCAAATAAGTTTACCGAAGCTATTGGAGATTTAAAGTTTAAAATGCAAAAATCTAATGATAAAACTCAATTAGATACAATTGCTGATTTAATTAAGATTGCTAACCTAAGAATTAATTATTGTTCTGCTCGTAAAAATCTTGAGGAGGGAAGGCTATTAGCTAAGACTGGAGATACTTTATTAGCAGCTAGTAAATTCTCATCAGCAGCTTCGCAATTTGTATCGATCTGCGAATCTTTTAAAAATGAAAAGGAAAGAGTAGAGTTAGAAGCAGTTTATTATTTATGTAAGGCATGGGAAAGTATGGAATTGGCTGAAAATTATCAAGATGCCAAGAGATTTTCCAATTCCGCTGATCTGTTCAAGAAAGCAGGTGAATTATATACTGAGAGCAAATTGAAACTTCTCGCATCAGGTAATTCTAATATTTGTTTTGCTCTAAAACTTGGATGCAATTTTGATCAAACTATAGAACAATCACTAAGAGCCCAATTATATCCTCAAATCAAACTAATGCTTAGGAATGCTACAGAATCCTATAGGAAGGGAGGTTTTGATAAAGCAGCGGATTGGGCTTTTGCCACCTCTTCTTATTTTGATGCGGCATGGAACATCATTCAAGCAGATATAGAAACTGACCTGCAAAAAAAAACACAGTTATTAGATCTTGGTTCAAAACTCTTGAAATCTACTGCGGAATTATTTAATAAAGCTGGATATGAAAATAAAAAGAAAGAATTACTAAATCATTTCGAAATGATTAAAAAAGAAGCAAAAATTATTATTTCAGCGTTAAATACGATGAGTGAGCCTGATATAGCGAGAAGCACCACGGGCATCATAGCTCCCGCCTGTCCATTAGAAACCAGTGTATCACCTAATTTAGGAGATATTCAACAAATTAGTGAAGACATAGAGAAGAGTAAAGAGGAAATTATTACTAGTGTAAAGAAGTATCAACTAATTAACAAAGATGTTTTACTTGAACATCCTGAGCTTCAAAAAAACCAGTTTACAGTAGGAATTGCTCAGATAGGTATCTCTAAATCAGGAGATATCATGACTGAACTCTTTGAGGTAAAAAAATCTGGACTATTAGGAATTAAAAGTGGAATCATAAACGATATAAAGTTAAAAGTGAAAAATATAATACAACAAGCAAAAGATACTGATATAAACATTTTAATATTTCCTGAGATGACAATTGATCTTAATTACAAAGATGTTCTTGATGAGCTTCTTTATCTTTCAAAAACTTATGAAATATACATCGTTCCAGGATCGTATCATGATGAAAAAACAGAAAAGAACATAAGTATAATGATAGGTCCAAATGGGATTCTCTGGGGACAAGAGAAACATATTCCTGCAACGATACATTTCGGTAAGGAAAAATTTAAAGAAGCTATTCAAACTGGATCTCTACCTAGAAAAACCATAGTATGTAATACTGAATTTGGACGGATAGCTATTACAATTTGTCGTGATTTTCTTGACATGGATCTTAGAGTAGAGCTGAAAAATCATGAACCTCCCGTAGACATTATTATCAACCCTGCTTTCACACCAGTCACCGCAGATTTTAAAGCAGCACACTTCGATGCGAGAAGATCGATTTTCGCCTATTGTTTCTTTGCTAATGTAGCAGAATTTGGTGAGTCCTTTATCCATACTCCTGAAAAAGATCGAACTGAAAGAATGATTCCTGCTCAACAAGAAGGATTAATTTACAAAGATATTGACCTCTTCAAGTTAAGATCTGAACGTAAAAAATGGGAAAAAGAACAGTTAAAAGAAAGAGGATTCATCCAAAGTACAAGAACGTGAATCTTTGAAATATTTCTCTTGAAAGGTTTTTGAACGGTCTTTATAATATTGAAATTTCTAAGGAGCTTTTTCATTTAAATATTCTTTATAATAGTGAGATTTATTTAGTAAGTATTTTTGTGCGATTGGTTTGAACATCATGGTAAAGAGTCGTGAAAAAGCGACTTTTTTTCTTACAGCATTGAAATAATCATCGAGAGTATACCTTTGGTAATTAAGAAATGCTTGGCTTCTATCTGTTGTCATAAATCCACAATGAAATCCCCTGCCTCGCCTGAAAGCTTCCTCCGGTAATTCTTCAAAACCAATACCAAAAATATCTAACATTTCCTTAAGATATTCTCGATATGAAATTCGGCATCGTTCACCTCCTGCGATATGCATTACTTGTCCCCAAATCTCTTTACTTTCCACAGCATTGGCAAGAGCGAGACCAACATCTTTAGTGTCGCATATTTCGATGCATGTATCAAGAGGCATTTCAAACATTAAAGGATCCATTTGCAGTTTATTCAATGATACAATGTATGTTAATCGAAATATCGCCCAATCTAAATTCGAATTCTTAATTAATGCCTCACACTTTATTTTTTGCTTAGCATATTCATCATCATCATTTGGGTTTGGAATATCTTCAGGAGTTATTAAAGGATTTTCAATTCTATCACCATATACCGCAACAGAAGATGTAAAAATAAGTTTTGGCTTCTTAGCTTGACTTCCTATTGCCTTAATAATATTTGCGGTTCCTCCCACATTTACTGATTCTGCAAATTTCGGTTTTTTATCGGCTAGAGGAGGAATAATCGCTGCAACATGAATGACCACATCTATATTAGATATGGCTTTTTCCACATCTTTATAATTTCTTAAATCTCCCCAAATAACTTCAACGTCTTTTTTGTATTTAGTTGCTAACCGTTTATTCTTTTTAGTTTTAATATCAAAAATACTAATGTCATAATTTTGTTTTAGCATTTCTTTTAAAGTACTCAATCCTACATTACCAAAAGCTCCTGTTATCAGTAATTTCATAAACTTGCTCCCTTCTTTAGTTAATTGTAAAAGTCCAATAATAATTGTTTTTTACAACCGGCACTGTATTAGCAGGTTCCTGAAAAATAATGTATTTTTAA
>CAYNEU010000658.1:0-3895 GCA_964396275.1 uncultured archaeon
GAATTTTTGAAATGTTCCAAAAGTGAACCTTAAGTTTTAATTAACCATAGTTATTAAGAATAAATAAGAATAAATATTACTCAAATTCAATATGTCATTAATAAAGTATTTTATAGAATTAAACCAGAGTTGCCTAATAAATTGATTGAGATAAATCTCAACTAAAGTCTCATTCATAACAGCTTCAATTATTTGCTCAACAGTGGTTATTGTATAGTTAACATAAAAATTAATTTCTGACATCAATGTTTCATTTTGAAGAACTTCATTTACCACTTCTGTGAAATTTATTTGATTTTCGTTAATATACGTAAAAACATCATCCATAAATGTGTCAAAACTGTCAACATTTATACTTTCTTCAGTATAATTACTAAAATCATAAGTAATACTAATTTCTGAAAGAGAAATGAACCATAGAACTTGAAAAATAACGATCCCAAAAATTATTAGTGCTACGGGAGCATTTTTAATAATTTTAATATGTGAAATTTTCCTTAACTTTTTTCTACTATACGTTTTCTTCATTATTTTATATTTCTAACTAAAATTCATTTTTGGTGGAATTTCAATATCTAAAATTATTAACAGTTTTTTAAAATTTTCTTTTATCTCTTCAGCAAAGATATTTTTTTACTTTTTGATATTATTTTGAAAATTATTGAATTAAGAATATATAAACCATATATTTAAATAATTTCGGGCTAAACCAATTAATAAGGTGATTTGTAGATCTTTTTAAAATGAAATTAATTAAGGTAGAAAAAAATGGATTCAGACATATTTACATTTCTAGTTGGAGGTAAAGCTGGAGAAGGGGTTAAAAAAGCGGGTTCAGTAGCAGCACATATTTTTTCTCGTATTGGTCGTCATGTGTTCCAAATGGATGATTATATGAGTTTGATAAGAGGTGGTCATAACTTTTCTGTTATAAGTACTGCACCAAGATGGATTAGTAGTCATTATATGAAATCTAATTTGGTTATAAATTTTGATAAGCGAAGTTGTGAAACACATAAAAATGATATTGCAGAAAATGGGCTCATAGTATTTAATTCAGATGCCCAAGAACTAGATAATGGTATTGGAATACCTTTAACATCAGAAGCAGAAAAATACCCTATGAAAAAATTGATGTTTGGTGTCGGAGCAGTAGCAATATTAGCAGCAGCTATTGGGTTTGAGAAAGAAGAAATGAATCAAATTATTAAAGATGAGTATCCGAGAGGAATTGAAGACAATATAACCTTTGCAAATAAAATTTATGATATTGCATATCCGGATTGTGGAAAGAAATTTATTTTAGAGAGAGGAGATAAAAAGAGACCTATAATTACAGGAAATGAAGCAATTAGTTTAGGGTCAATAGCGGGGGGGTTAGATGTGTATTATGGATATCCTATGACTCCCGCATCGTCAATCTTACATACTCTCGCTTGGGAAGCAGAGAATTTTGGTTTGGCTGTTGTCCATGCTGAAAGTGAAATAGCTGTAATTAATATGGCTATAGGCTCAACTTTCACAGGAGCAAGATCTATGGCAGGCACAAGTGGAGGTGGTTTTGCTCTCATGACTGAAGGTTTCTCTTTAGCAGGTATTACGGAAGCACCTGTATTAGTTATATTATCTCAAAGACCAGGACCTGCGACAGGAGTTCCTACTTATACAGAACAAGCTGATTTAGCTTTTGCTTTAACTGCAGGTCATGGAGATTTCTTAAGGATAGTTGCTTCCCCTACAACAGTTAGAGAAGCGTATTATCTTACAGCCGAAATGTTAGATTTAGTCTGGAAATTCCAAACCCCAGGAATATTGCTGACTGAAAAACACCTTTCGGAGAGTAGTATGACGGTCGAAATTGAATTAGAAAAATCTAAATGGGCAGAGCCAAAACTGTATAAGGATGGTGATTATAAACGATATTTAGATACTGACGATGGAATTTCTCCTATGTTATTTCCTCCATCAAAGAAAGTTATAAAGTGGAATAGTTATGAACATGATGAATTTGGCATAACAACAGAAAATGCTGAGAAGATATCTTTCATGCACAATAAAAGAAATAAGAAGATAAAGACACTTATAGAATACTTAAAGGGACAAAATACAGTTAAAATAATTCGCGGAGAGAATCCTTCTAATATTTTCACGTATGGTTCAACTTATATGAGTGTTTTAGAGGCTCTTCGATATGGGAGTTTAAATCCTACTACTGTTGCGCCTATATATTTGAGTCCATTACCCACGTGGGAACTGGAGGAATTTAAAAATCAAGATAATATAGTTGTCGAACAAAGTTCTACAAGTCAATTTACCACACTTTTGAAAGAAAAAGCAGGATTAAAGGTAAAAAACACAATTAAACAGTATGATGGTCGTCCATTTGATCCAATTGAATTATCAAAAAAAATAAAGGAGGTTCTCTAAAAAAGATGGAAAGTCTTAAAACTGACGCTGAAATTACATGGTGTCCAGGATGTGGAAATTTTGGAATTTTTACAGCTATAAGAAATGCAATCCTTATATTAGAGCAAAAAGGTATCAAAAGAGAGAATATAATTATGACAGCAGGAATAGGATGTCATGCGAAAATTTTCGATTATCTTAATTTAAGTGGCATTTATTCATTGCATGGGAGAGAAATAGCCACTGCTTCTGGATTCAAGATTTCTAATCCTGATTTAAAAATATTAGTTTTCTCTGGCGATGGAAGTGGATTAGGAGAAGGATTAGCCCATACTCTCTTCGCAGCAAAACGTAATATGGATATCACAATGATATTGCATAATAATGGAGTTTATGCATTAACTACAGGTCAATTTTCTCCCTTAACCCAAGAGGGTTGGAAAGGTCCTTCTACCCCAAAAGGAAGTTTTGAAATCCCATTTAATCCAATTTCTTTAATGATTGAGGCTGGTGCCACATTCATTGCTCGAGGATTTGCTGGAGATATAAAACATCTCACAGATATTATAGTACAAGGAGTCGAACATGAAGGTTTTTCTTTCATAGAAGTATTACAACCTGCTGTTCCATACCACAATTGGGCTGAATATAGAAAGCAAGTTGAATACCTTGAAAAAGAACCAGAGACTTATTTTGAAGCCATTAGAGCAGCCAAAGAAAAACATAAATTTACTTTAGGGACATTTTATAGAACTACAAAACCAGTTTATCATAAAGAATTATATGGAGATCATAACCCTGTGTTAAAAAAGCTATCCAGAGAGAAGAGATCAGAAATAATAAAAGGCATTCTTAAGATTAAATAAACAAGTAAAGTCATATTACTTAGTTTTTTATCATATGCCTTAATTTCCCTCCCTCTTTATATATTAGAATAATTAAAAATCTAATCAAACAAAAATAAAAAAAAATAGGGTTATTTTTAATAGAATTTGATTTTAGTATTAAGTTATTTTCTAAAAGTACAACTCATTTCAAAGTTTAAAAGAGAATCAAGAATTTATGAAGATTTATCAATAAATTTATATAACAAATCTTTTATTTTTGTTTTAAAATTTAAATTTAATTTAGCATAAAAATCCTTTCAGAAAAATGTCAGAAGTAAAGGGAGAAATGGATGAGAAGGATAAGGAGGAGGCTTTTAATACAGAAGTATCAGGTGATCCAGAATTTCCAGTTATTGGTATTGGTGCATCTGCGGGAGGTTTAGAAGCATTTGAGCAATTTTTTACAAATTTGGCTTCGGATACTGGAATGGCTTTTATTTTGGTAACTCATTTAGATCCTACTCATAAAAGTATTTTGAGTGATTTAATAAAGAGATATACTCGAATGACAGTTGTTCAAGTAGAAAACAATGAACAGATTAAACCTAATTGGGCATATATAATACCTCCTAATCAAAATATGACTATAAAAGAAGGTAAGC
>CAYNEU010000659.1:0-5883 GCA_964396275.1 uncultured archaeon
CCCCATAGTGGAATAAAAAGTAGAGCTGAAAGCGCATTCGATGAGATAAGCAAGCCAATCATAAAATCAGATGCTCCAAAATCCTTTGCAATACTCGGTAATAAGGGAAGTACCATTGTATAACCAAATACATCAAGAAGAATACTAAGAATAATAGTAAACATAGCTCGTTTCTGATTTATTTGAAATTTCTCTAAATATTTTGAATGTTCCTCTTTATCGCGTAAGTATTGATTAGCCATGGTTATAACTTTCCTTAAAAAATGGTAAAGATGCGTTGAAAAATTAAGCACCCAATTTAAAATTTCATTTTCTTAAAGAGAATACTCAAATATAACGTAGGTCATCGTAATTAACAATTCTGTCATAAAAAGAGCTTCTATTTTATGTAATTTTAGAAAAAAAAAATTTAAGATATACTAAAAGTGCAAAATGTATGAAATTCGCTTGTAACTACATTTCCGATTGAATTTTTAACTACTAAATTGTATATTGGGGAAAAATATACCTTATCCCTTTTTATATCAATCGAATTTTGTTTAACCACACACTTTTTATTGAGTGTTAAAATATGAGAAAAAAACAAATTATTGTATTTTTAATAGTCTTCGCCTTTATAAATATAGGTGGCATTTCGATGGCTATATTTATAAATGGAGAAAGCACGAGTAATGATGCTCTACTAGGACGATTAAAAGATTATGAAGGAATCGACGCTACACCTTTATTCGAAGGTAAAACAATAGAAGGTTCACGATCATTTGAAAGCTTGGTATTAGCAGAGGTAGATCCAGAAGAGTCATGGACTGTGTCCGTTATTGATGATTATACGGGCGAGAATTACGATCAGGAATTTGAATGTGTTTTGCAAGGTGAACACTGTAATATTTGGATTGGATTGAACCCCGATATTTGGGAAGGGGGATATCAAGATGAATATGCTCCTAATGGTGAAGGTTTTGAAGATGACGTCTGGTATTTTGCCTATCCCTGGAGTTGGGAAGGCATTGATGCAGTAGAGGCTGAAACTATTGATCCTGATGGTGATGGTTACTATTTACCACCAGGATATCGAGACTGGATAGATGGAGAGAATCTATTAGCCCTACAAGATGCATTTGATAATAATATACACGATTGTGTTACCACACTTTTTGGTGAATATGCTGATCGACCAGGTCCATTAAACGACTATAAGATTCAAGTATTAATATTTAACATTCGAGATGGACTCTTCCATGATCCTATAACTGCAGGCTGGTTTACAATGGGATATTTCTGGTCATATGTAAGTGATCTTAACGATGCAAATATTTTCCACATGGATACATATCAATGGTGGAGGCGACAAGGTGAACCAACCGAAATGTATTTTGGTCTTAACTCACTTCCACTTCAATATGAGGGCACTTTCGCTCATGAATTTCAACATCTTGTGCATTATGACGTAGATGGTAATGAATTATCATGGGTAAACGAAGGTTGTTCAACTTTTGCTGAGTGGAGATGCGGATATGGATTTTCACCTGGACATATATCAGAGTATCTCATCTATCATTGGGATGATTCATTAACATACTGGCAAGGTTATCTATCAGACTATGGCGGCGTATTCCTCTGGACTTATTACATGTGGGAACACTACGGAGGAGATCAGCTTATATGGGACCTTGTTCAAGAACAAGCTAATGGAATAGAGGGGTGGAAAATTATACTTGAGGGACGTACTGAAAAAACATTTGATGAAATTTTTCAAGATTGGACTATTGCAAATTATCTCGATGATACATCACTGAAAAATGGGATTTATGGGTATTACAATTTGGATATTCCTTCAGATGATAGTGAAGGTTATAGTATCCCTATAATATTGGAATTGTGGCAATCAGAGTCTAATACACCCTTCTTTGATTGGACTATTAGAAGTTACCCTAATGAGGGATTCCCTTATCCAAATGGAGTAACCTTACCCTATACAGCAAACTATGTTGAGTTTTATAAGGGTGGACATGCTTCGATAGAATTAACCTTTGATGGTGACGACTACACTGGTATTGAAGCATCCAGCGGTGAATATAAATGGTCTTCAAATGGAGATGCATGGGCGTGGTATAGATTTCATCAGAACTTTGACCTCACAGGAGTTTCTACAGCAACACTGGAATTCATGACATGTTATGAGATCGAACTAGATTGGGATTATGGATATGTAGAAGTCTATGACTTTACTACTGACCAGTGGTGTACTCTTCAAGGAATAAACACAGTTGGTGATGTTGGTCAAAATCTCAATACTGATAATCCAAATTGTCCTGGAGACCCAGATGATTGGGGATTAGAACCAACTGGATACTTTGAAGCAGGATTATGGTATGGATTTACGGGTTCAAGTGGAGGTTGGTATCAAGAAATAATGGATCTTACACCGTTTGCAGGACATGAAATAGAAATATACTTTACTTACTGGACTGATCCATATACACTTGAAGCCGGTTGGTTTATTGATGACATCTCAATACCCGCAATAGATTTCTTCGATCATTGCGAAAACGAAGAACATGGGTGGACAAATGATAATGGATGGACAAGAGATAATGCACTTCATTATAATGATTTTGAAGTGAATCTTATCACTATCAAGAATGTCTATCAAAGACCTGGGGAATTGTGGAAGAGTTTTACACAAATAAATTCATTTGAACTCACTGATGATACTGAATTTGGTATAGAAGACTTTAAACTATTCGATATCTCTTTTGTTCAACAATATGTTGTAATGGTAATTGCTAACCAACCAGGTTATGAACACACATATACAACCTCCTATTCATGGAGTACTGTGAAACTATAGGGCTAAAATTATTAAAATATAAATTTATATTTTTTTTTTTTTATTATTTATAGAAAGAAATCAAGGTATAATTTAGAATTAGGATCGACTGAATATTTCTCAAAATCAGTTATCCCATGCTCAAGTAGAATTTCTTCATCTATGAAAAAGTTACCTGTATATTCTTTACTTGGTTTTGTTAAGATTAGATAAGCAGCGTCTGCTACAATTTCGGGTTTTCTTGAATGTTTGACTGCTGATACGCCACCTAATAAATTTCTCACAGCTGCTGTAGCTATAGACGTTTTTGGCCATAACGCATTGACAGCAATTCCATCTTTTTTAAATTCTTCTGCCATCCCCAAAACACACATACTCATTCCATATTTAGCCATAGTATAAGCTAAATTATTCTTAAACCATTTTGTGTCCATATTTAGAGGAGGCGATAAATTAAGAATGTGAGGATTCTCTGCTTGTCTTAAATGCGGGATACATAACTTTGAACATAAAAAAGTCCCTCGTGCATTCACAGAGAACATGAGATCATATCTTTTCATTTCTATTTCTAATGTTGGGGACAAATTAATTGCACTAGCATTATTTATAAGAATATCTATACCGCCAAATCTATCAACTGTAGCGTCAACAGCAGCTTGAATTTGATCTTCAAATCTTATATCAGTTATGCATGGAATTGCATTACCCCCGGCAGATTCAATTTCTTCTACAGCAGTATAGACTGTTCCCGGTAATTTTGGATGAGGTTCTTTAGTTTTAGCCACTATTGCAATGTTAGCTTCATCCATAGCAGCTCGTAAAGCTATAGCTTTTCCTATCCCTCTACTAGCACCTGTAATGAAAATTGTTTTTCCTTTTAGAGCATTCATTTATACAACCACGTTTAAATAATTTACATTTTACTATGTATTGTTATTTTTAATTTAAAACAATTTTAAATAGTTTATAGTAATATTTCATAAAAAAAATATTTAAACGTCATTTTTGAATATTTTAGAATTAATAATGGTAGATTTACATCCTGAAAAATTACACGTAGCATTTAATGGCTCAATAGAGCCTAGCAAATTAAAATTACCACGTAGATATACTTTAACTCATTCTGATTCAACAGGGGATCTATTTTTGACTATAAGCAATGATTATGACTTAAAACAGATATCCAGCATTTATACTCGCTTAATGAGAGACGAAGTATTAGCTGAATGGCAAAAGAAAAATGATAATTTTGAATTACATATCTTTGTCCATGTGAGTGGAGGATTTGTATTTGGATGGGCGAGTATGCGAGATAGAATATTTCGAAGTCACTTACCACTCGTGTTTCAAACAATTATATATGGAGATAAGAAAATAATTGAAAATTTTCCACAACTTAAAGAATCACAAATCTATGTTCATTTTCAATCAAAAAATAAGAAATACAATAAGATTGAAAATTTTAGAAAAATAAAAGAGATCAGTATTAATAAAATATAGAAGTGAAAGGAAAAATGAAATATAATTCAGCTGAAAAAGTGATTTTATTTACTGGAATTTTATTAATAATATTATCGTTTATAAGTGAACTTCATTTTCATTATATTCAAGGATTTATGCCTGAATTAGTCGAATCAGATATTTTTTGGAGAGCTGAAGCAGCCGAAGTTTTTAACTCTATGAGTTTTTTGATTTTAGGAGCAATATTAATTATAATTGCTTTAAAACTTTCAAGAAACAGATTATCAAGCGAACAATAGAAATATCTATTGAACAAGAAATTTGAAATCTGGGCTTAAACGAATTAACAAATTATTAACTTTATATTTATATAATTCATATCATTACATTCTTTAGAAATTTAAAAAAAAGTTCATTTAATAAGGAACTAGCAAAGAATGTTAAAATTCAGCATTAAAAATGCTTTTAGAAAGAAATCGACAGCAATTTTATCTAGTATAGGTGTTGGAATCGGCTTAATGTTAGTATTTGTTATTAGTGCCTTTACAGCGGGAGTAACCGCTCAATTTCAGGAAAATCTATCTGAGTCGATTGGTATCGTTGAAATTCTCGAAAAAGATATACTAGGTAGAGAAAATAGCCATTTACCCATAAATTTTACTAAAGATCTATACAATACACCTAATGTAGGAGATGATATATCTAAGCTGGTTTCTGAATCTCAAGCACCTTTCTTTTATACATCAAATTATTCTGGTGAAGATAAATTAGTAAATGCTCAAGATACTTTAACTTTAATAGGGATAAATTTAACTTTGGATCAAGAATGGGGTGGTCCGACTACTAAGATTTTGCAAGGAAACATTTTCAATTTAGAGGAAAATCAAATTATTATTGATTCACGATTATTAACTGTAGCCCAATTTCCTGTTTCTATTGGTGCTACTATTAAGATAAAGTTAGATCTTGGTGGAACAATTTTGGAGAACTTAACTATAGTAGGTATTTACCAAGAAGATGATATTGGAGCACCTTCATTTGTTCCAAGGCAATATTATATCTATACAGACATACAGGTCTTATGGAATTTGTTAAATATATCTGGTTTAGAAACAAACACATATTCTTCGATAAAACTAAGATTTAATGTTAAAACTACTCAGGAGACTGAAAGTTACGCTGAAGAAATAAATAATTATTCTGAAAGTGGAGGATATGCTCCTGTTTATGTTACCGCTACAGCTTTATCTGCTTTCCTTGAGTCTATTGAGGAGACTTTTGCATTATTTGATGCATTTGCTGGAATAATAGGGTTTATTGCAGTTTTGGCAGGGGGGACTGCAATCGTAGTAACACAATTAATGTCAGTTACTACTCGATTGAAAGAATTTGCAATATTAAAATCTACAGGTTGGAAAAATCGTCATATCTTCGCAAATGTTATCGTTGAATCATTAACTCTTGGAATATTAGGTGCTATAATCGGGTTAACTCTAGGAAGTATTTTAGTCCTATTTTTTAGCAGTGGTGGAAGTCCTTTTGGTGGAGCCTCAGCTATTATTACTTTAAACGGAATAATTGAAGTTGTAGCC
>CAYNEU010000660.1:0-2421 GCA_964396275.1 uncultured archaeon
TGGAACATGCTTTCTGTGTGGGAAAGATCTGGGAAATCCACCAAAGTAAACTTTAATTTCTATTACTTTATTTAATTAATTATTATTTAATTTAATTAAATAGAAATATAAAATTTCTTCAAAGAAATATATTTAATGTTTCTAAAATTGAAAAAAATTCAATTCAAACACAAATAAAACAAGTGAAATTAAGATGAGTGAAATTTTAGATCCCTTCATAATTTCTCAAAAACAACTTTTTAACGCATGTAAATTAGCTGATTATGAAAGTGAAATCTATAACACTTTAAGTGAACCCGAGAGATTCGTTGAGATTAAAATTACAATGAAAATGGACGATGGGACATTAAAAACCTTTAAGGGTTTTAGATCTCAATATAACTCAGCAAGAGGTCCTATGAAAGGAGGTATTAGATGGCATCCTGAAGAAAGTGCTTCCCTTGTAAAGGCTTTATCAGCTTGGATGACATGGAAGACAGCTTGCGTTGATATTCCCTTAGGCGGTGCTAAAGGAGGAATCATCTGTAACCCTAAAGAAATGAGTAATCGAGAACTTGAAACTCTTGCTAGAAGTTATATTAGACACCTTGCTGATTTTATTGGGCCTAACATTGACGTTCCAGCGCCGGATGTTTACACAAATCCACAGATTATGGCCTGGATGATGGATGAATATGAAAATGTAGTCCGTAGGCATACACCTTCAGTTATCACGGGAAAACCTTTACCTTTAGGGGGTAGTGCTGGTAGATCAATCGCTACAGCCAAAGGAGGAGTTTTTACGGTTAGAGAAGCAGCTAATGATATTGGTTTAAATTTAAATGGTGCAACCGCAGTAATTCAAGGATATGGAAATGCGGGCTCTTGGGCAGCAAAATTACTTAATGATGACTTTGGCTGTAAAATAGTAGCAGTTTCTGATTCTAGAGGAGGAATTTATAATAAAAACGGAATAGATCCTCATGCTGCAGCAGAATTTAAAGAAAAAACAAGATCAGTCGTTGGATTAAAAGGCACTGATGAAATTTCAAATGAAGAATTATTAGAATTAGAATGTGACATATTAGTACCTGCAGCACTAGAAAATGTTATAACAAGGAAAAATGCTAATAACATTAATACAAAAATAATAGCGGAACTTGCTAATGGACCAACAACACCCGATGCTGATCAAATTTTATTTGAAAAAGGAGTACTTATGATTCCGGACTTCCTTTGTAATGCTGGTGGAGTTACAGTATCTTATTTTGAAATGGTTCAAGGTTATTATCTATATTTCTGGACAGAGAAAGAAGTTTTTGAAGCTTTAGATCGCGTTATGACACGAGCTTATCGATCAACAGTTGTACAAGCTCAAAATTTCAACACTCACAATCGTATGGGAGCTTACATGATTTCCCTCGAAAGAGTGTTAACATCAATGCGCCTGAGAGGGTGGATTTAAACTTTAAATCTATTTCTTTATTTACTTTTCTTTTTCTTCTAAAATGTTTTAATTTATCCAAAAAACGGAACTAAGATCATTAAGTATAATATTGATATTCCAATGTGAATAAAAGCAAATGTAGCTCCCACCTTCAACAAACGCTTATAATTGAAATTTTCTACCCCTGAATCTCTCGCAATTTTTAGAGTCATCATATCACAAGCTGCTCCTGAAGGTAAGAAGTTTCCGCCAAGATTGATACCGATTACGAGCGAAAAAAGCAAAGGAACTTGCGAAAAGCCAAAACCCCCATTGGATACTGGCTCTATTAATATTCCGATTATTGGGATAAAAATTAACGCAGTTGGAGTATTCGCAACTACCCCAGAAATAAAACTTATTATTATTAGGATTAAAAACGACAATACAAAAGGATTTAAAGCTTCAAATGGGATCATCTCAAAAAGTTCTCCAAATCCAGCTTCTATAAGACATCCAATGACTACATACAATGAAATGAAGAAGAACAAGATCTCCCATTCGATATCTCGTAAGAGTTCACTCATGGGTTTTTTTGTATATTTCCTGTTAACGAGTACTAAAATCAATGCTGAAATTACTGCGGTTAAATATAGTAATGGGAGGATACCAAATAGAATAATGGTTATAATTATAGCAATGCTATTAAAATAAAACATTTTTTTGTTTTTTACCATAATATCCGTGTCTATTAAATCTATGACGAATTTTTTTTGGTTTTCTTCAATTTTTGGCTCCTTTCTTAAAAAGAATCGATCTAAGAGAAAGATCGTTGTAAATAATAAGAAGAATGAAAAAATCCAATAAAACTGTACAAAATATATAGTATTCAGTTCAAAAGCTGTGGAGATTATTATATTTTCACCACTCGAAAAAGGTGTAATTATTGAACCAATATTAATACAAATGGTCATACCCAATAGATAAGTCCCTGCCCTAATTTTTAAAAAATGACA
>CAYNEU010000661.1:0-5124 GCA_964396275.1 uncultured archaeon
TGGAAAAGCTATCCCTATGCAACCCGCTATAGAAAGAAGACGTACACAATTAGGATTACCCCCGATTATGAGTCCTGATATAAATGAAATAAAAAAATTATTAGGAACGACAAAATTAAATGAAAAACTCCCTAAAATAGAATAATTTTTTCTTATTCCTTATACTGTAATTTGAGTTATTAATTTTAGTTAGAATTTTATAGACTTATTCTATAATTGAATTATAATCAAAATTTAATCAATTTAAAATATAAAAAATGTCAGAGGTAGAATACATTGCGAAAACCCATTATTGGTGGCAATTGGAAAATGAATCGAGGTACTCCCAATGAATCAAGAGAAATGTTAGAAAGTTTAATTCCGTTAGTAGAAGAAATTCATAATGTCGACATAGTAATTGCAGCACCTTTTACAGTTCTAACTAATGCTTACAAAATTTTAAAGCATACAAATATTAAGTTAGGAGCACAAAACATGTATTTTGAAGATAAGGGAGCATATACAGGCGAGATATCACCAAAATTTTTAAAAAAAATTGGCGTTGAGTACGTCATTCTTGGTCATAGTGAAAGAAGGGACATTTTTAAAGAATCAGATGCTTTGATTAATCAAAAACTTAAAAAGGCATTATCTGTAAATTTAAACCCCATAGTTTGTATAGGGGAACATTTAGAAGAAAGAGAAGCGGGAAAAACAAAGGAAATTATTGAATACCAAATTAATGAAACATTTAAAGATCTCACAAAAGAAGAGATGGTAAAAATTGTAATAGCTTATGAACCAATCTGGGCAATAGGAACGGGGATCACTGCCACTCCAGAACAAGCAGAAGAAATCCATATTTTCATACGTGAAAAATTAAGTAATAAATTTAAAATGGAGACTGCTAACTTAATAAGAATACAATATGGAGGATCAATTAAACCAAGTAATGCTGAAGATTTGTTTAATAAAAAGAATATCGATGGAGGATTAGTTGGGGGCGCTTCACTTCAAGCAGATTCTTTATTCCAAATAATAAAGGCGGCGAATAAATCTTTTAAATAGTATCTCTTTTGAATGAAAAATCAGTTAACTTCTCTTCTTAATTGAATTCTTAATTTTCTGTAATCTTTTTTATATCGTACTTAATTTCTTAACCAAGAATTTTATTAAAAGCAGAAGTAAGCTTTACGGGGAATTCACCAAAATAACTCTGGGGATCAGCAAAAAGTAAATAAAAGAAAGGCTCAAATAAACTATTTTCAACCGTGGCTCCAATATCCGATTTTATAATACATACTTGAATTGGTTCTTCGGAGAAAAATGACTGTCTATAAATCCATTCCAAGGGAGTTATTTCAGGAATATATCCAATATGTCTTAAAATATGGTAAGCATTCTCTAATGAATATTTTTTTCCAAAAGCGATAATAGGGGAAAGGTCAAATGAGGTTATACAAACGCCCCATAAACCATAATCTTTCATATCACTCAAAAATTCATTTGCTACTCGTTTAATATCAATTTTATGCTTTGATATTATATGTCGCGCATTCGAATCTGTTAAAATATCTACGATTTTATTTTCTTCACTTTTATGGATAGTATCAGCAGAATCAAGAGGAGTCTTAGAATTTATAAAATTATAATAGATGAGTTTTATCTTTTCTCTAACAGATTTGTGTAATAAAAAAGTTTCTGTTTGTGCTGTAATTAATACATCTCCTTGAAAATTTTTTCTTTTTTCTTTAGTTTTAGCTGTCTTTCTTTCTTTTTTAGATTTAAACTCTAGTACTTCTATTTTTTTATCGATATTTCGAGCAAATTCAAATAATGCAGATATAAGTCCCGCTGTAAGGTCGAATTTTGAACTTAAATCTAATTGATCTTGAAGTATAGGCATGTTTTTTGAAAAGTCAAAAAATCGAAGAAAGAGTTTTACACCTTCCGGTACAGCTTTAATAACTGAGTTATAATAAGGGAATCCGGTAGTAGAAATAATACTGAGTTCATATATTGTCATATATTTTAAAACGATTTTTATATTTGGAAATTAATTTAGCGCTTTTTTTTCAAATTTTAATATATTCAAATTAATAATAATCTATTTAATCTTAAGTTAATAAAACCATGTAGAAATTGATTCTTTTACATACTCTGATATGATTATATTATAAAAAATTATGAAATAATGATTGCTGGCTTACCTGGGAGTGCATGGATCGCTTTTTGTTCAGTTGAATCTTTTTCAAAATTAATGTTTACTTTAGATTGGAATTTATTTTCGATTATTGTTTTTATTTCATTAAAAAAATTATACTCATCTTCAGATGGGAGTGTAAATTTTTGATATTTTCCTATATTTTTCATAATTTTTCTAACTATATGACTGATATATTTTCCATGTATTTTTAATTCATTATTTTGCATTAATTTTTTCATAATTTCTCCCTGGTTCTTAGTATCTTCTAATAACAACATTAGTTTATTATAGAACTTTAATTTCCACTGATCTGCAATAATTATTGAGATTTTATCCAAAGTATCTTGTTTCATCGCTATTTTTATGTTATTAATATCTGCTAAGATATTATTCAATAATTTCCATTTATAATCAGATTCTTGAGTAAGTAGTTTATCATCGTAGGAAGGCCACGATGCTAAACTCAAGTATCCTTTTCTACCACTCATTTCCCAAATTTCTTCTGTTATATGAGGAGCTATAGGGTGAAGTAATAGAATTAATTTTTCCTTACATTCTTCAAAAATCTCGTTAATAATCCCCTCATTTTTATATTTTCCAAATTCTGATGAAAATTGTATCACATTATTAACAGCATTCCTAATTGCGAGTTTCTTCATGTTTTCTGTGAATTCTCTAATTATTTTATTTAAATAGTACTGGATTAATGTATCTTTTGTTGTTGGATTCTCGTGTACATTTTTAGGAGGTTCAGTTAGCAATGTAAATATATTTCTAATAAATTTATTAGCGTAATCAACACCCTCTTCAGACCATTCTAATCCCGATGATGGGCTTGCTCCAAATAAAATAAAAAATCTTGCTGCATCTGCTCCATATTTTTCAATTATATCTCCCGGAGTTACAGTATTTCCATAACTTTTGCTCATCTTTACTGACTTTTGAATAAGATCTATACTTCCACATTTTCTACACCTCATTTGATCTAAATCAGCTTTCATAAGGAATGTATTACAGTTAGTACAGAAGGGATGAGCTTTATTAATCATTCCTTGGGTGAGTAAAGATTGAAAAGGCTCATCAAATTTGTGAAGTCCTAGATCTCGCGCTACTTTTGTGAAAAATCTAGCATAAATTAGGTGCATAACTGCATGTTCTATACCTCCAATATACTGGTCGACATTACCCCAGTAATTTACTTTAGCCGTGGTATAAGGGATCTTTGATTCAACAGATGGAGGATCACAATAAGCAAAGAAATACCAAGAACTATCTATAAAAGTATCCATTGTATCTGTCTCTCGCTTTGCGTTATTACCACATTTAGGACATTGAGTAATAACAAAACTTTCGCTTGTTTCTAATGGATTACCTGTCTTGGTAAATGAAACATCTTTTGGCAAATAAACAGGTAAGTCTTCATATGGTACGGGGAGCATACCACATTCTTCACAATATATAACAGGAATTGGGCACCCCCAATAACGTTGACGTGAAATCCCCCAATCTCTTAGTTTATAATTTATCGTTGCATATCCCATACTGATTTCTTCTAATTTTTCAGTTATTATATTGATTGCAGAATGATTTTCCATACCATTGAATTCCTCAGAATTTACTAAAATTCCATCACTCTCATAGGCTCTTTTCATTTTGGTAACATTTAATTCGTAATCATGGGGTTGAATAACAATTTTTATGGGAATATCATATTCCTTAGCGAACTCAAAGTCTCTTTGATCATGTGCAGGTACTGCCATAACAGCACCAGCTCCGTATTCATAAATAACGAAATTGCCAATATATATAGGTACTTCTTCATTGTTAATCGGATTTATGGCATATTTTCCGATGAATAGCCCCTTTTTCTCTATTTCAATGGCAGATCTTTCAAATTTATCTTGATGCATTACATCATCATAAATTTTTTGAAAGTCTTTCTCATATTCAGTTTTCATCACCCATTCACGAACCCAAGGATGTTCTGGAGCAAAAACCATAAATGTAACTCCAAAAAGTGTATCAGGTCTTGTTGTAAATATATCTATAGTCTTATCCTCTCCAACAATTGGGAATTTAATAATTGTCCCTTCTGATTTTCCAATCCAGTTTCGTTGCATAACTTGAACTTTCTCTGGCCAATCGACAATATTCAACCCTTCTAATAGTTCCTCTGCATAATCTCTTATTTTTAGGAACCATTGTGTTAAAAACTTTTGATCAACGAGAGAGTTGCATCTCCAGCATCTTCCTCCTTGAGCCTGTTCGTTAGCTAAAACTGTAACACATTTTGGGCACCAATTAACATAACTTTCTTGTCTATATGCTAATCCCTTTTCTAGCATCCGCAAGAAAAACCATTGATCCCATTTATAAAAGTTTGGATTATGACTATATATTTCTCTTGTCCAATCATATGAAAGCCCAATCCTTTTTTGCTGTTTTTTCATTGTATTAATATTTTTATTAGTCCATTCTTCTGGATTAGCACCATGATCTATTGCTGCATTTTCTGCCGGCATTCCAAAGGAATCATAACCCATTGGGTAAAGTACATTGAATCCATTCATCCTTTTAAACCTGGCATAGCAATCTCCGATAGTATAATTCCTAAGGTGTCCCATATGGAGTTTACCCGAAGGATATGGATACATCTCTAATACATAATATTTTTTTTTCTTTCGATCCATTTTGACTTCAAAAATTTTGTCTTCTTCCCATTTTTGTTGCCATTTCTCTTCTATTTTTTGTGCGTCATATTCAACCATAGAATTATAACACTTTTCTAAAATTAGGGGATATACATAATATTTAATATTTTAATAGTTGATTCAATAAATTTTTTATGTAGTTATTTATAATTGGCAAATCTTGATATTTGTTAAAATAGCTATAAATATTATCACTATAAAAATTATTAACCGAAGCAGTAAAACTTA
>CAYNEU010000662.1:0-2081 GCA_964396275.1 uncultured archaeon
AATTGCCTTTTTTCTCTAATAAACATATTTAAAATGATACTCGATATGAAAGTGACTAATGTAAATAGGAATAAATTTTCAATTCTAAAATTGGTGATCAAAATACCACCTATTATTACACCTATAAAGCTTCCCATTGCACAGACCGAACTATAATAAGATATCCATTTTTTATCATTCTGTACTAATTCACTAAAAAGAGTAAAATAAATAGTTATAAATGAAGTAAAAAAACCAAAAACAAATATTAGTACATTTAATATAATTATGTTTCTGGTAAAAAGAAGTAAAATTAAAGTAATAAGCATTCCACTAGGACTAATAAAAATAAAATAAATTCTATTCTGGAGTTTATCTGAATACATCCCTAATAGAGGTGGGAAAATAAAAAAAGCAGACATTGCAAAAGTCATCGCTAAAGTAATAATTGGAGATTCTGTGCCTATAAATGTTAAATATTGAGGTAAATAAGTATACAACATCATGATAGTAAGATTTATGAAGAAGACTGTTCCTAAAATAAACATAACAGATCTTTTTGAGATAATCAAAAGTCTAGCTCCTTAAGTAAATGATGAGCGAAGATTCTTTATCAAAGTATACAACTCGATTAATTTCATAGAAACAGTTTTCCACCTAAAGTTATGTTCTACTCTTTTATAACAATTTTCTTTAATCTTATTGTAATAATTTGGATCTAATAATACTAAGGATTCAAGTATTTTATCAGGGATCTGATTAACTAATTGAAAATTTTCAGTTTCATAAATAGCTTCCTTTTCTTTTACTTTCTCAGAAATTTCCTTTAATTTAAAAAGAGAAATTAGTGCATCTGCAAATTGAGCTGGATTATCTTTATCAATTAAAATTCCCGTACCTATTTCGGGAAAATTTCTAATATCTATTATAGATTCTTGAAATCCCCCCACATTTGTTGCAATTATTGGTAATTTAGCAGACATTGCTTCTAAAGCGATGATACCAAATGGTTCCCACCGGGATAAAGCACAATAAACATCAGATGAAATATGCGCAAGATGAAATATATCTATAGCTACTCCAAATATGATCCTTAGATTACTAGGATACTTTTTAACGTATTGAGCATAGGTCTTTATTTCATTTATACTATAATCGGTGGGTAATATGAGAAATAAGAATTTAGCATTATGAATTACTTTTAGTACTTTAGGTATCGCCTCAAGAATTGTTTCAAAACCTTTTTGTGGTGATATTCTTCCAGTGGTAATTACTAAAGGCCCTGATTCTTCAAAAGATTTAATATATCCATCTCTAACAAATTCATTTCCATTTGAAATCTCATTAATTATATTCAATACTTTTTCTGATTGAATTAATGGACTTCTATCTAAATGTGATAATTTATAGGTCAATAAATATTGTTTCATATCAGATAAGGATAAATCTTTTTCATCTGATATATGCAAAACATCCCTAATCTCATGCTCATGGTTTTTTAATATATTCTGATAGATTTCATTATAATCCCAATCACATCCATCCCAGACAAAATTAGATTTGAATTCAATTAATTCTTTACCGCAATTAGGGATTATATCTGATTTTAAATAGGATTGACTTACTGTTGTCACCAAATCACTAACAAAAGCTCCAACTTGCTCTACAGTTGGTGGCTGATACGTTCCACTAACTTTTTCGCAGATTGAGAAAATTTCATTTAGATTTAATGATTTGAGCCCTTCTTTTAAATGAATAGAAATGGATGTATCATCAATTCCACACGTTCTATAAAAATCAATTCCGTATCTAGGCCAAGTTAACAAATGAATTGTAATTAATGAGGCTACATCTAAACCATTTTTCGCCAATATTTGTTTTATTCCAATAAATGGTATAACAGCATGATAATCATGAATATGGATTATATCCGGTAATTCATCTTTTCGATAATCAATTAAAAAATCAATAAAACAACGCATTCCTATAGCAAAGAGAGAAATCTTTCCACTAAGCGTATCTGGATTATATACAATTTTATCATCTAAAAATCTAATAGTAAATGGATTTTCCCCATTTAATAAAATAATATTTACATTATT
>CAYNEU010000663.1:0-3680 GCA_964396275.1 uncultured archaeon
CCTGTTATTTTAATTTTTTTATACATCTACATTATATATTTGCCTCCTTTTTAATCTATATGCAGATAATATAAAATAAACGACTATAAAAACAAGTAGCAATGTAATTCCCATCTCGATACTAGGTGTTACCCATTGACCGAATGAGAAGTCCCCTCCTATACCGCCTGGCCCCATACCGCTAAATGAGAATTCAGAATATCGTGGATTTGGAAAAGGATATTCGAGTATTCCAGTTATGAGGGACCCTAAATATGCTAGAGAATATAAGGGTTCAAAATTCTCTGCAAATATTAATGTAACAATCTGATCTGCGATTCTAAACCCTATGAGAAGAATTATTAGAGTAGAAATGATTGTCAGATTTACACTTCTTATAAATGAGCTAAAAAATGTTACAAAACTACTTAGAGCTATTATATATAATATCGCAATACCGTATGAATAAAAGAATCGAATGTTAATTGGTCCCCCATAATAGAAAAATCCTAGAAGTCCTAAGATAAAATAATAAACTGAAATAATTGCAACGACTAAAACTAAATTTCCAAGATATTTTCCCAGTATTAATTTATATTTGTTAATTTTAGGAAAAACTATAAAACCTGTTTTTTTATCATATTCAGAGCAAATTATCCCCGAGAAAAACAAACATGCCGCAAACAATGTTATAAATGAAATAAATTGTAAGCTAGTATTAAAGAACTCCGCTTGTGTATCTGAAAGAAGATAAGTAGGAATTAATTGTAGAATATAACCTAATAAAATCGCAACCACAATTGTAACTATCGAAAAGAAATAAAATTTCTTTCTTTGACTTTTCATTTCAAATATGAGGGTATAAAATATTGGCTTTATACCAATAAAATTTTCTTTGCGATTATCCATTTTTCTATGAACCTCCGCTTAATTTGCTTTTCCCTTTTGAATCATTGTCTTTTACCATTTCTGTATAAACTCTTTCGAGTTGAGATGTTTTTGGCTGAGTAAATGAGATCACTGTAAAATCTGATTCGAACTCTCTAATAAGAATCTTTAAGATCTCTCCTTTTGATTCATGTCGTCCATCATAAAAGAATTTAAACCCTTGTTGTTCAGGATAATACTTTACTGGAATTTTTGATATCATCGGGTCTAAATTCTTGTCTAAATAAGGTTTAAGTTTTTCAGTTAACCGATCTATTAATGGGCTTAATTCACTAGCATTTATGGCCTTAAGTAATTCACAATCTAATTCACTAGTCTTTAATTTAAGTGCTAAATTCTCTACTGTGTCAAACCCAATTATAGCGCCATAATTAATTAAAGCGATTTTTTCACATACTTCTGATATTTCATATAACATATGGGAAGCAACAAATATTGTTTTTCCTTGTGATTGAAGCTCTCGGATATATTTCCGTATTTCAACACGTGCTAATGGATCCAAGCCAGTTTGGGGTTCATCCAATATTATTATCTCCGGATCATGGATAATTGCTTGAATGATTCCTATCTTCTGAGTCATTCCTTTAGAAAAATTTTTTACCTGTTCAAATTTCCATTCAGAGAGCTTGAAGCGCTCTAAAAGCTCATCTATTCTTTGATCAATCTTATCTTTAGGGTAATTTTGGAGGTTTGCGAAATATCTTAGTAATTGATAAGCAGTCATATTGTAAAAAGCGGGAATATCTATTAAAAATCCCATTTGGCTTAAAGTTCTCGATATTTTTCCTAAATCTTGTAAATCACTACTATTAGTTCTAATAAGAATTCTACCTGAATTTGGTCTCAGAATTTTCGCAATCATTTTAATTGTTGTAGTTTTGCCTGCCCCATTAGGACCTACCAACCCTATCGTTTCCCCTCTATGAACTTCAAGGTTTATACTATTAACTGCTGTTAAATTCCCGAATTTTTTCGTTAAATTTTCTAGTTTAATTACTATTTCTGACATTTTCATAACATTTTTTTATTAAATTCATGTTATTAATTTTCATTTTGTTTTTCGTTCTCAAATTTTGAAATCTTGTCCTCAATAGTTTGAAGCATTTTAGTTAAAACTTCTAATCGTTTTGTGATGAATGTTTTCTGAAATTGTAACGCCTGCAAAGTCTCTTTTTCAGGTTTAAGAAACATTTTATCTAAAAATGATCTAGGATTTAGGAAATTTTTTGTGTCTTTATCTAAGAACTCATCTTTAAATCCAAACGTTGTAGTTATAATGGATCTCATTGACTCTCTTATCTCCTGCTCTTTTTTCATCATTATTTCAAGAGTATTTTTGCCGGTAGTGGTTATTTCATAGATTATAGTTTTATCATCTTCAGTCTGCTGATCACTTGGTTTAATTAGATGCTTTTCTCGTAAATCTCCAAGGATTGTATAAATTGTTGAATCTGATGGTGTCCAAACACTAAAAGTGCGATCTTCAATTGTCCTTTTAATTTGACGTCCATGCATCGGCTCTTTATCTAAAACTAGTAACGTAAGTATTCTTATAAATCCCTTCTTCATTGCCTTCTCGAATGTCTCAGCAATTTCTTCTACCATCGTATATCAGTTTAAAATAGATCTTCAAAATTGTAACGATATTAGATATATCGATTACCGTTATATAAAGTTTATTTTTCTAAAATATTAGAATGTTTTTACTTCAACATTTTAAACGTTAACGCTGGAAATTCTTCTACTTAAGTATGAGAAGAATATCCTAAGAACATATATTATTTAGAATCTTCTAATCCTTTTTCGCGATCTTTAATAAATTTCTTCACGGGTCTGAATATTAAATAATTCCCTTGTTGATATATCCTATAACCATGGAAAACTTTTCCGAGCTTAGAACCAAAGTAATACCAACACAAATATGATATGAGTAAAAAGCATGCGATTATTTCCATTCCGGATTGATGAGTAATTTTAAGATCTATCCCAAAGACGATAAAAGAGTTCCATAAAAAGTATTTTCCAGTACTGGCGGAGGGTAAATCAACCCAGGGAAGAAAATTTAACCATCTCATATCTAATATTTCGAAATATATTAAGCTATCAAAAGTCCATAGTGCTGATAGGAAAATAACTGCTAGAAAAACAATCCAGTCTTTGTTTCTTCTTCGTAGATATTTTCGATATAAGTAAGAATTAGTCCAACCAACAATAAAACTTAGAATTAAACCATCTAAAAATCCCATTTAGTTTTCACTCTCCAACCAATTATTTTTAAGATACCATTCAACGGTATTTTTAGTAGCACTTTTACAATCTGGAAACCTAAACTTAAACCCTAAATCTTTGATTTTTTTATTAGAAAAGAGATATTGATGAGTTGTATATTCCGCCATTGATAAATCGACTGGGGGTCTTGAGTTCAACTTTTTAGCTTTTACATTTTTCCTTTTATTCAGCCAGTAAAGAAATTTCGAGAAAATTTTATAAAACGGCCACCATACAGGAAAATTAAAATATTCAACATTTAGTAAATCTGCTAAATATTCAAGGAAATCTTCTTGAAAACACGTGTTCAAAACGAGATTATAAGCTTCACCTACTGATTGCTCATTTTCTGCTAAAAATATAGCCGATCTAACAAGATCTTCAACATGAATCAATGGCATTGCTAAACGCCGCTTTTTAGGGTAGATATGGATACCGGGTCCAAATCCTGACTTATTAACTAGTTGCATTATATGAAAAACCCC
>CAYNEU010000664.1:0-3911 GCA_964396275.1 uncultured archaeon
TGAATCCCTTAATTCCCAAATTATTAGAACAGATATTTAAGGATGAATTAGTAACAGTCTCAAAAATGGCTGAAATTCTTGATATGTATTCAGGAACAATTTTATATCATATAAAAAAATTAAAAGAACTAAATCTTTTAAAATCCACTAAAGATCAGTCAGGTAAGAAAATAAATTTAGTTAATATTGAACTCCTTAAATTATATAATGAATTTTTTGATGAACCTGATTTTAGTTCACTCCTAAAGGGACTTTAAGTAAATTCAAGTATCCTTTAATAGTTCTAAAATTCTCTCTTAACATTAGGTAAGAATTGGAGTAATAAATTAATCGCATTATCAATTCCATTCTCCATATCTGGATGAATCTCATTCGAATTAAGTAAATCATACTTTGGATGCCCTGGTAAATCCGAAACTGAGAGAAGGGATACTGTTTTTATATTGTAAAGTTTACCCAGTATGAATAATATAGATGATTCCATATCGACAGATTGTATATTTATCGAGCTCAGAGCTCGTATGAAATCTAGACTTTCACAAAAAAGAGCATCGGTGGTCCATAAATTAGTTTCTTTAACTTTACCAGGAAAAAGTTCGGTACCTTTGCTTAAAAACAGTTCCCTTAGTATTTCATTAGGTTTAGATATGAAAATAGTTTGATTCCCTGTAAATAAATTTTGAAATTTTCCCATTGGATTAGGAATAGATTCTAATTCATTAACCAAAGAAGTATGTTCTCTGATGTATTGAGGTGTGGTTCCCTCATCACAAAAAGCTAATTTTGGGATTATAATATCTCCAATAGTAATAGGGATATTCTCATTTTCTATACCACCACATACATCAATTCTTATAATAATTTTGGTTTTACACCTTCTTAACGCTTCTACCGCCATTGCACAATTGGGTGCTCCAACAAGAGAACGAACAATACTAACTCTAACATTATTTAACTCCCCGTTATATATTCTTCCATAAATCCTTTTATTTTCCAGTTTCTTCAGTAATTTTTTCATTACAATTTTAACAGCGGGAAGGATTACAATTTCATTTACATTTGAAGGGTTAGTCTCAAGTATCATCCGAACGATTTTCTCATCTACGCTGATAAATTTTAATCCTAGATTTAACAACTCGCTTTTCATTCTATTTAACATTTTTAACCATTTTTTTTGTTTATCCTAATAAACTAAAACCATAATTTTAGTTATATTCTAAAAGTACTGCACTAATTATTTATGTACTTATAATTTTAAAGAATATAATTTAATACCTTAATAAAATACAATAATTTATATAAACTAGTGAGAATTTCGGGTTTAAAGTGGTTCTCTAATGAAAAATAGATATATCGTTGATAACAAAATCACAAATGATTTTGTTGAGGCTTACACTAAGACAACATATAGAATTGTGGGAGAAAATAAGCATTCTTCTGTTAAACCTTGCCATTGGCTTGAGCAGAGACTTACAACGGGAAGAAATAATCGTAATTGCTATAAAGGTGTATTTGGAATAGAAAGTCATAGGTGCATGCAAAATACCCCTTCACTACCCTTTTGTAATCATCAGTGTGTTTTTTGTTGGAGAGATATAGAGTCTGGGTCACTAGGGGGTGAATTTGTTGTTGAACCTGATAATCCCAAATTACTTATTGATGAAATGTTAAGACATCATAAAGATATCATTAAGAATCACTTACCTTTGAGACGATACCTTGACAATTATGAAATAATGATTGATATCCTCTATTATATGCTTTTAAATAGTCATCAAATCCATGATATACATTCTCTTAGTAATAATATTCATGTTTCAAAGAATAAAATTGAACGAGCTCTCACACTTCTAAAGAATCAAAAATTTATCAGCTCACCTAATGGCTTATTTAATAATTTTATATTAGAGAAGGACATTAAATATTGCATTAGTTCAAGAGAAGAGTTAGAAGTACTAATTAATAGAGAATTAACTTCACCTAATGAAATTATGCAAGCCCATAGTGAAGCATTAATACCCAATCATGCAGCAATTTCTCTTGATGGAGAACCTCTTTTATATCCAAGAATTTCTGAATTTGTTCAAGAATTTAAAAATCGTAATATGACTACATTTATAGTCACTAATGGAACACTACCAGAAAAGATTGAAAAGTTAGAACACTTACCTACACAGTTATATATCACATTACCCGCTCCAAATGACCAGATTTATAAGAAAGTCTGTCGTCCTATGATTAGAAATGGTTGGAATAGTATAATGAATAGTTTAGATTTAATAAATTCATTATCATGCAGATCGGTTGTAAGACTAACCGCAGTCAAAGATCTTAATTTGAATGAGCAACTGATTAATGAATATATGAAAATTATAGAAAGAGCAAATCCAAACTTTTTTGAAATAAAAGGTTTTACGTTACAAGCAAAAGCTTTATTGATAAAAGAAAGATTAAAAAGTAATAAGCAAGCGAAGGATTATTTTCCTGAATATGATTATTTAGAAAAGATAGCTTTAAAATTTGAAAAAGTGAGTGGATTTCCATTGATCTATAAAAATGAACCTAGTAGAGATTTTTTATTTGCAGTAAATTGGGATAAGGAAAAGGATCCAAAGATAACTAAACCTTAATTATTAGTTCAAGAAAAACACATCTATATTCCAAATTCACCTTGGTTCATTACTGTTTTTATAATTTTATTGTATTGTTCTCTAAAATCTTCAATACTTCCAACCATTTCCTTAAAAGATTCTAACCATTTTATTTCCGCTTCATTGTGAAATCTCCAATGGTTTAGAGGTAGTATATAAAAAGGACTTAAATCATAGAGATAATGAGATCTAACAAACTTCTCTCCCTCATCAGCATGCTTGACCATGTTTTTTCTTTCATTAATTTGTTTGTTTAATGAATCTAAAATTGATTGCTTTCCATTTAATGCACCAAAAAGTAAAATAAACGGAGTTACAGCATCTATTTCAAAAAATGTTTCTTGAACTTGATTAAGAAAATAAGAAATTTGTTCTTGAAATTCTTTTTTACCCTTATTTAATAACTTATAGATAATTTGTTCGGGGCGGTTACCTTCTTGTTTGGATCCAACTTCTCTGATAAATTCATCCGCTTCAAGTTGCTTTAATGTATAATAGAAAGATGCATTTGTTGCTCTTATATAATGATCATATCGCCATTCTTTTGCTAATGCAATAAGCTCATAACCGCTCATAGGTTTAGGAATTGTATTCATTACACCCAATATAAATGATTTAAGTGCTGTATACCTTTTTTTTGGCATTAAATATCCTCAACTCTTTCTATACAAATACATTTTTTAGTTTTTTATTTTCAATATGGTTAAATTTGAATGGTTAAGTTTAAATATTTAACTTTAATTATATAATTATTGCATAAGATATATAAAATTTTGGATGTTGTTTCAAAAATGTTGAATAAGGATATTGTTGCTGAAAATAAGGATTTAATCGAAGATAATAAAAAAACTGACAACAATAAGAAAAAATTTAGTTTAATGGATATTATCTTTACAACAATTTTTACAATCTGTTTTATAATTCAAATAGTCTTAATGTTCCTATTCTTTAATGAATTAGGTATAATCATTTTAGTATATATAGGATATGTAATTTGGGTATTTAGTATATATTTTGCTATTATTTCCTTTCGAACATTTAAAAAACGGGGAGGTGTGGAAAAGGGAAAAAGTTATCTTTATACTACAAAATTAGTAAGTAAAGGTCCATATGCTATAATCCGTCATCCACAATATTTAGGAGGTATATTATTTACTATAAGTATTACATTCTGGACTCAAATATGGTTAAGCTTAATACTCAGCATCATCATTATAATTTTAACCTATCAATGGACATTCACAGAGGATAAAAATCTTA
>CAYNEU010000665.1:0-10048 GCA_964396275.1 uncultured archaeon
TTACAAGGCTTTAAATATTCCTTTCCTGTCTCAGCTGCAAGTTTTTCTAATAATTCAGACCATTCTCCATATTTATTTTTACCTGCTCCAAATGGGCCAGGAGTATTCATTCCTGCCATATTTGCATCATCGATTATTTTAAAGCCACTTGCAACACCTTCTTCTAAAAGACGGCAACCTTCATTTAAAGCAATTGCAAATAAAGCATTCAAATTGAATAATCCAGACTTAACAGAAAAATCAGGTTGTGGTCGACCCTTACTCCAATCGTAGAAACCTTTACCAGTTTTTCTTCCTAAATTACCTTTTTCATACATCCCAGTGAGTACTTTTCCCGGTTTAAAATCAGGATGTAGAAGTTCAGCGTTATAATTCATTCCATGTACCATAGTATCAATCCCAACATAATCCATTAAAACACAAGGTGGCATGGCAGCAAGTTTTCCCACATCAGCATCAATTTGATCCCATGGAATTCCTTTCTCTGCAGCTTTATCAAGAACCCAGCTTATATATATGTTCCCAGGCGCATTTAGTCTATTTACAACAAATCCAGGTCTATCCTTTAGTACAGGTGCGATGTATCTTTTACCTCTTAGAACAGGAAGTGATTTAGCGACATCCATTGCCTTATTAAATGTATCATCGGAAGTTTTTTCTCCTTTAATTACTTCAATACATGCCATTAAAGGAACGGGATTGAAAAAATGCATTCCACATACCCTATCCGGAGCTCCGCTATCTTTTCCAATTTCAGTTATACTCATAAAGGAAGTATTAGACGCAAAAATAATATGAGAAGGTCCATTCTGCATTATTGTCTTACATACTTCTTTCTTTGGAGCCATTTTTTCAATTATTGCCTCAATAACCATATCAGCCTCTTTCACAGCAGAAGCTAAATCAGTTGATTTTTTACATCTTGCCATTACATCTGCTGCAGTAACCCCTTCACCTAATTTACCTTTCTCCTCAGACTTTTTCAGGCCTACTTCTATGCCTGAATACGCTTTATTAACTAGTTCCTCTTTGATATCTACTAATGTGACATTGTAACCCGCCATTAAAGCAACCTGGGCAATACCTTCACCCATAAGCCCTACACCTAAAGCTACAATATTTTTAATATCAGCCATTTTTTTATTTCAACCTCTTAAATATTAATTTTAATATAGAATTTTGTTATGTTTAATTTAACATATATTATATTTTTTTTTCAAAAAATGAAAATGATATGTTTTCTTTAATCGATTTAATGTATTTAATTCGTCTTCTATATCAATAAAAAATTAAAAACCTATATTTATATTCTTAATTTCTAAGAAATATTAAATATTGTATTAAATATAAAAAATAAGTTCTTCTATGCACACGTCTTTCTCAGTATCATTTTCAAGAAAATTTATTTCAATTTTCTTTACATTATCCCCCAAGAGTTTCTGGAAGGCAGTCTCAAAATATCCCTTATTAACCCTACAAAATGCTTTTCCGTAATCTAGCTTTTCACGATGACTTATTGGTTTACGTAAAAAGCAGTGATTTTCGATGATAACCCTATACCTATCTTCATATTGTTCAATATCTCGAACTTGTATTGAATAAAATTCTTTTAATTCATCCATTAGAATTACTAAAGCTTCCATGATTTCAAATTTTTCTTTATTGTATTCCTTTTTTATTCTCTCCGCAATAATATTACCGGGAAAGACTCCAGTTTGATATAGAATTGAAAGTAAGCTATTACGACCAAAAACATCATAAACCTTATAGACTAAAGATTCAGTTATAATTTCAAATCCTTTAACTGAATTAATATTTTCAATTGGATTAAATATTCTTTCATTTAACTCTTTTTTATACAGTTCCAATATTTATAAACCCTAATTTCTAAAATTAAGTATGAAAACAAACAAATATTTATTTAATAATTATTAGCACTTGATTTATTTAAAAACTTAATTCAAAAAAGTGAAGTTAGTTAATAAAGAACAAATATTATAAAATTACTAAAAAATGAGTGTTTCAATTTGAAAAAGGCAATATTACTGAGAAAAGGTATCTAATATATTCTCAAATTCCTTATAATCAGCTTCAGTTTCTAAACAAATTGAAACATTTCTTAAATTTTCATTTTTTTCTGAAAGATATTTCTTTATTGTAGGTAACATGGTTTCAGCACAAACCTTTGCGGTGAAACCACGCATCTCTATAGATATTGGGGGAAATACTATAGAGTTTAATCCATTTTCATCTGCTAATTTTAATGAATTCCATGTAGCTAATATTAACTTCTTTCCCTCGTTTCCTTGCCCGGGTCTTGGACCATGCGTGTGTATAATATTTTTTATTAAATTTCCTCCCGATGTCAAAACAGATGATCCTACAGAAATATGAACGATCTTATTGATTATTTTATTACATTCCACTTGAACATGTGTTCCAGCTTTCCTTAAAACTTTGCACCTTAATTCACCACTGGGTAATAGTCTACTATTGGTTGGAATAACGAGTGCATCATATTGTTCTATATTGGTTAAATCTCCTACGAAAATTTCAAGAATAGAATTGTTTAACAATAATTGATTCATCAAAAATATAACCTTTGAAATTATATTTATATTTCTTTTATTGGAAATACTCTTATCTACTTAAAATCTTATTTTTTTAAATCACGATTTCCTGTGATTCATTAATTTTAATAATTTTTCTAATAGCTTTCTCAACATTTTCATCGATTAAGCTAAGAACTTTTATATAAGTGTCATCTGAGGTATAATAGGGATCAATAATATCGACGTTATGAGTTTCCCCATTGAACTCCATTAATGTAAAAGTCTTTTTTTCAATATCAATAATATCATTAAAATTGCTCTTAATATCATTCGAATGGGCCCTTTCCATTGTAAGGATTAAATCTTGGGTCTTTAATAATTTACGGTTGATTACTTTTGGTATAAAATCTGAGTGATCAATCTTTTTTGAATCCAAATAATTACGAGATTCTGGTTGCATATAGCTAAAAGCATTGAAAAAGCCACATGAGTCGATTTTCAAATCTGCTTCAAGATTTCTAGCATAGTAGCGAGATAAATATTCTGCTACTGGAGATCTTGCAGTATTTCCTATACAAACAAAAAGAACTCTCTTTACTTTATTCACGTTTTATCAAGTATAAAAAGAATTGTATTTCAATTAAAATTTATGGGAAAAATCTGTCATAAACATTAAATAACAAGAAGCCCTAACAAATAATACTGAGATCAATACCATTTAGTCCTAATGAAAAGAGAATCGCTAAAACACTGGTTTATTAAGGTTTTTACAAGAGATATTAATTTGCCCAGGATCAATTTAATTTATTTATTTTTTTCTTTTCTCGCTATAACTTTAATAGCTGAAGCTTTTCTATTTAAGTATACAATATTAACCAGCGGTGTTTTAGTTGTGGGTTTAGAAATTTACGTTTTTTTAATAATTCTTGCGATTGGTTTTCTCATTTCTGGCATCATTGTTGATAAAATAAAGAATAGAACACGACACTTTAATCTAGTATTTCTGATTTGCGTCTCTGGTCTTTTCATAAGCGCTGTTCCTGAAATAACTTTATACTATTTAGGTTTATTACTTATACTCTTAACAATTCCTCAATTAATTACATTATGGTTTACGATATTAGTTCATGAAACCAATATTTTAAATCGAGGGAGAATAACGACCTTATTAATGATTTGTGGTTTTTCATTAGGATTTATATCTGTTATTTTTATTATTTTTGAATTTTTATATGTTTATTTAGGCGTAGTAGAATTAGGTATTTTTGTAATTGTTTTTTGGTACTCCCGTAAATATAAATACATAGAAACGGAAAAACGATTGAAATCTGATAAAAAATATTTAAATATAATTTTCGAAAAACATTTTTTTAGATACTCTTCTAGTTTTACTGTATTAAGTTTCATTTTAGGAAATTTATTAGCAGGATATGGATTTGAAGTAGATTTTGTTATATTTTCTTTAGCGTCATTTTTATATCTTATTGCTGCGGGATGCTGTTTGGATAATATTGGCCGTAAAATATCGATAGTACTAGGAATTGTAGTTCTTTCATTTTTTCTTATTTCGTATGGCTCATTTATTGATTCAGACTATATTTTTGGTATGCCAAGAAAAACTTTACTCTCTATTCATTATGGTTTCTCAATACTGCCCCTTTTACTTGCTATTTTTACAATTTCAGGAGATTTTTCTACGGAGAGAGGTAATTTGAAATTTCGGGGTCGAATAAATGGACTCTTCATGTCATTATTGTTCTTTGGAGCAATTCTGGGATATATTTTTAATCTTTTTATAAAGGACTTGTATAATAGATTTCCTAATCTTAATAATTTTGCACCTAATTTTCCTGATCTTCTAAATGGATTCATATTAGTTCTTCTTTTGGCTTGGATGATGACGATGAAAGAATTCTTAGTATCTACCGAAAAAAATTGGGCAGATTCTCTTAAAAATATTTTTGTTTTTAATAAAAGTGGAGTTTGTCTTTATAATTACAATTTTGAACATAAAGAACTAATAACAGAAGACATAGATGATAAAGAATTTGATGAAGATCTTGTTTCTGGAGCTCTTTCAGGGATAATTACTATAATATCTGAAATAACCCATAGTAAAAGACAGCTTAGACAAATTCAGAAAGAAGAAGCTAGTCTATTATTTACTTATGGAAAGTATCATATAGTTGCATTGATTACATCAATGGAATTACCAGTTCTATTTAAAAAAATTGATGAATTTTCACGAGAATTTGAGCAAAAATTCACTAAAGATCTTAAAAATTTTCAAGGCAATGTTCAACACTTTCAACCTGCAAGATTTCTTATATTGAAATATTTCAGTCAAAAGTATAGCGAATTTATAAAATAATTAGTAGACGAATCTCTTTTTGGATTCATTTTGTGTTGTTATCTTAATTAAAGGAAGTATAACAAAAGTATTAAATAAAAAGTCCTCCTAAAAATAGTACAAATATCAAATATATGAAATTCAATTTAACATTACGCCAATTATACATAGGAAAGCATTTTATTGTCTAAAAAATGAATACATATAGCTAAAAAAGGAAACATGAAAAAAAGTGTTAAATATTGGTTTGGCAAAATATTTGCTAAAGATGTAGCTATTGAAAAGAAAACATTTTGTTATTTATTTTTCTCTTTTCTAGAAATTATTTTCATAGTTGAATTTTTTATACTTGAGTATTTTGTTAAAATGGAGATTGGGATTACTCGAGAGATTCCAGTAATTAGCGTTTTATTTTTAATTTCTCTTATTTTCTTAATTTCTGGGTTCCTTGTAGATTCCATTAAAAAAAAAACAAGATTCTACATTATAACTCTTTCAATTTGTATAATAGGTCTGTATTTAAGTGCATTCTCATATCCTTTAACTAATGTACTTAGTTTATTAATTGTGTTGATTACAATTCCTCAATTAGTTATAGTATGGTTTTCAACACTAGTTCATGAAACAAACATCTTAAATAGAGGACGAATAACAGCAATTTTATTAACAACTTGTTTTCTTATCGGTCTGATTGGGCTCATCTTTGTCTTTTTTGATGATTTATTCATATTCCTTATCATTATCGAAGTAATAATTTTAATCATTATAATCTGGACTTCAAAAACCTATAAATATGTCGAGACTGAGAAAAGGCTTAAATCCGATAAGAAATATTTAAAATTAATTTTTGAGAAACATTTTTCTCGATATTCGATTAGTTTTGCTTTTTTAAGTGGCCTTTTAGGAGGTTTATTATATAATTCCTTGGATTATTTTGGTAGGTATGAAATTGATATTATAACATTTTCAGTAGTATCATTTTTTTATGTCATTGCTGCAGGTTGGTTTTTCGATAATGTTGGTCGAAAGAACACATTAGTTATAGGGATTTTAATTGTTTCTATTTTTTATATCTCACATGGTTCATTTTATCTTCCAGATGTAAAATCTGTATTTGGCATTCCGATAAGAATCCATATCTCAATTCATTATGCTTTCGCAGTCCTTCCACTTTTGTTAGCAATAATTACAATATCTGGAGATTTTTCAACTGAGAGAGGGAATTTAAAATATAGAGGACGAATAAATGGACTTTTTATGGCATTGATGTGCTTTGGGCTTGCGTTAGGATATTTAATATATCGAAGTTTTGATGTCCTATATGCAGAAACAAATATAGAGACTTTTTTACCAAACTTAAATAACCTACTTAATTCATTTGTTTTAGTTATTACCCTCGTTTGGATAATGGCGGGAAAAGATATTTTATATTCTAAAGAAAGGGATTGGGCAAAAACATTAAAAAATCTTTTTGTATTCAGTAAAAGTGGAGTGTGTATATATAATCATAGTTTTATTCAAAAATATCAGCCTAAAGAAGATAGTAATGAGTGTGAAATTGACGAAGACTTAATTTCTGGCGCTCTTTCAGGAGTAATTACTATTATCTCTGAAATTACTCATAGTAAAAAGCATATTAAGAAAATTGATAAAGAAGGAAACCATCTTTTTTTCGCATTTGGAAAATATCATATTGCCGCTTTAATCGCCACTATGGATTTACCCGTTCTATCCAAAAAACTTGATAATTTTTCACAAGAATTTGAGCAAACTTTTTCTAAAGACCTTAAGAAGTTTCAGGGAAATGTTCAACGTTTTCAATCTGCTAAATATCTCATATTAAAATATTTTAGTCAAAAATATTCTGAATTTTTATAGATTATTATTAAAATTAATTAAATCTTATTCTTCCTTTTCTTTAATTTCAATAATTCTTTCTATGAGTTTCAATACTCCTTCTTCGATCCTTTCAAGAATTTTATTATATTCTTTTTGTGGTAAATGAAATGGGTCTTTTATCTCTAAATTTTCTTTTTCACCGGCATATTCTAATAATAAGAAGACTTTATCGTCAATTCCTTTAAGATTTTTAAATTTTCTTTTCAATTTGTTAATATGATGTTTTTTCTCAAAACCTAAAATCAGATCCTGCATCTCAAGTAATTGTGAATTAATTTTTTTTGTTGTAAAATCACTAATATCAATACCTTTTGACTTTAGATAGGTTATCGTTTCAGGTTGAGCAGTTTTATAATAGTGGTATAGCCCGGCGGAATCAAATTCTACTTCTCTTAGTTCATTTTTAAACTTAGTTTTTTTTAACCAATTTGCATATGCTTCAGCAAAAGGACTTCTACAAGTGTTTCCTGCACAGTAAAAGAGTACACGTTTTATCATAAGAATTTTTTGATATCCCAATTCCTTAATTGATAATAAATATTTTTTATCAAAAAAGAATTTTGGTTAATTTCAAAAAGGAACAAAAACAATATGTTGGATTAGTAGAGTACAATATTAACGAAATAAATAGGAAATTAAGAAAATAAACCCTTAAAAATGGTTTCCCTTATTTTAATTGTAATAAAATTTTAATTCTATTAATTGTATTCTAAAATAATTTCTAATTATATTAAGGAAAAAATAGATTAGCTCAATTGAAGTATAAAACAGATTTCTTAATTATTGGAAGTGGAATATCTGGACTTTCTTTAGCATTAAATCTTTCTAAATTAGTACCTGAAGAAAAAGTCTTATTGATAACAAAAGAAAGTTTACATGAAAGCAGTACATTCTATGCCCAAGGAGGCATTGCTTGTGTATGGGATAAAAGTGATAATTTTGAAAAGCATATTCATGATACAATAATAGCAGGTGATGGTTTGTGTGATGAAAATGTTGTAAGAAAGATAATTACTCAAGCACCAGATAGAATAAATGATTTAATAGATTTAGGGATAGAATTTACACGCAATGAAGAAGGAGAATACAATTTAGGGCAAGAAGGAGGGCATTCTCAAAGAAGAATTCTTCATATAAATGATCAAACAGGGCAAAGTGTTGAACAAGCACTCATCGATAAAGTTAAAAAATTGAATAATGTAGAAATAAAAGAATATTGGTGTGCTGTTAACTTATATGCTGAGAATTTTAAATGTTATGGTGCATATGCGCTAAACCAAGAAAGTGGAGAAATCCATAATATTGCTGCAAAAGCCACAATATTAGCAACAGGGGGTGCAGGTAAGATATATCTTTATACTACTAACCCCGATATTGCATCAGGGGACGGAATTGCAATGGCCTATCGTGCAGGATGCTCAATTTCTAATATGGAGTTTTATCAATTTCATCCAACATGTTTGTATCATCCATACGCAAAGTCGTTTTTAATTTCTGAAGCAATGCGAGGAGAAGGAGCAATATTAAAGGATTTTGACGGGACGCAATTTATGGAAAACTATCATCCCCAAAAAGAATTAGCACCTAGGGATATAGTTTCGAGAGCAATTGATGCGGAATTGAAAAAATCTGGTGATGATTATGTATTATTAGACATTGCATCATACAAAAGTCCCGATTTTATTACTAGTCATTTCCCTGGAATTTATGACCAATGTTTGAAGTTTAACATTGACATCACTAAGGACCCCATTCCCATCGTTCCCGCTGCTCATTATTGTTGCGGAGGGGTAGTTGCAGGAATAGATGGAAGTACAGAAGTAAAAAATCTATATACAATTGGAGAATCATCCTGTACCGGATTACATGGAAGTAATCGGTTAGCTTCTAATAGCCTTCTAGAAGGATTAGTATGTGCATATGAATGTGCTAAAACACTTGCGAAAAATGCTAAAGGCTTAAAAATCAATGAATTTAAAGAATGGGAACCAGGTCATGCCGTACCATCAACAGAAGCAGTAGTTATTACTCAGAATTGGGATGAGGTAAGAAGATTTATGTGGAATTATGTTGGCATAGTTCGAACTGATTTGCGATTGCAGAGAGCTAAAAAAAGAATCAATTTGCTTCTTGACGAGATTAACCAATATTATTGGGATTTTAAAATAGAAAAAAACTTAATTGAATTAAGAAATCTGGCAACTGTCGCAAAGATCATTATTGTTAGTGCTATATCACGAAAAGAAAGCCGAGGAATTCATTATAATTTAGATTATCCAAAAAAATCTGAAATGAGTAGAGCAACCATCTTAAAAAGACCGTGGTAACCCAAATAAAACTATAAACAATTAAATTAAGATGAAAAAAATGACACTTTATACTCCTTTTAAAGAAAAAATTGATTCTCAACATAAAGATCAACAATTTAGGGTATTAATTTCATTTGATAATCTCTCAAAAAGAGAGAAATTCATAGAAAAATATAAAGAATTGAAAATTTTAGGTAAATGTGATTTTATACCTTCACTTTATGCTAATTTAGAGAAAGATCAAATTTATCATTTTGAAAAAGAGAAGATAGTAAACCAAATCGAAGAAGATCAAGAACTTCATTTCTCAATGCTAGATGTTTCAAAGATTTTAGGACTAAATGATTATCAAAATTCCCATATCATATATAGAGGAACAAATATTAATGTAGGAATTGTAGATGATGGGATAAACGAAAGTTTACCATCAATACCTAAGTTGAAGGATCCTTTAGATGGAAATAAAAAAAGAAATAAAATTGAGGTTCCAGTAAAAGACATCACTCATGGAACTATTATGGCAAGTATAATTAGCAATCAGTTTAAGGATATTGATGATAGATTTATTGGAATTGCTCCAAATGTCAATCTGATTGATTTAAAATTAACTAAATTAGATGAGGAGTATCATATTTCTGATGTTTTAAAGATATTTGAAAAAATTAATAAGGATAGAGTTCACATTGACATTCTTTTAATTACTCTAACAACTAAAGATCCATCTGATGGAAAAGATATCTTATCCTTAGCATGCAATCTATTCACTGAAAATGGTTTAATCATAGTGAGTCCAGCAGGTAATTTTGGTCCGGACTCTTATACTATAGGAAGTCCTGGGGCAGCAGAAAAAGTTATCACGGTTGGAGCACTTACAAAAGAACTTACAATACCTAGTTTTAGCGGAAGAGGTCCTACCTTAGACGAAAGAGTAAAACCCG